>MGXI01000056.1 GCA_001801315.1 Gammaproteobacteria bacterium GWF2_41_13
CATCAGAAGAAAAAAATAAATCGATTGGACGAGAGCCATTGCCGCTAAAGCCTCGCGTCCTAGTTGTGCTGAAATCCACGTGGTCATAAAAAAGTTAAGCGCATACAACCACTCAGAAAATAAAAGTGGAACGGCTAATCTAAACGATTGTTTTGCTTCGTGAAAAATAGAGGGTGATTTGTTCATCGCATTATTATTTTGTCTTGTTGTTTTTTTGACACCCCTCATTCTTTTTACGTTGCCTGCAAGGAGCATCGGCGACGGAACAAGAAACCAGCCCGTCATTGCGAGGAGCATTAGCGACGAAGCAATCTAGCATCAGAATGGGATTGCTTCGACTATGTCTCGCAATAAAAAAATCCTCTAACCCTATACTATTTCTGCGCCAGAGCAGGGATTAAAATAGCCTCGAGCTCTTTTTGTAATTCTTGTAATGCGCTTAAAAACTTTTCTTGGTGTTCGGTGAATTTCTCTTTGGCGAGGTTTTGATAATACGTAACGCCCTTGCTCAAGTTATCTTTCACTTCACATAATTTTTGTTGCGATCTCGCAGGAAGACCCAAAGAAATATTTTTGATTTCTCCCAACAAATAGTTGATTTGCAATCGAAGCTCACTGATGAACAGATGAGGTCTATCCGGATTCGTTAATAAAGATAATCGACCATAAATATGAGCCACCATGTCTTTGAGAGAAACGATTTTATTAAAACTGACCAAATTGGGTCCAGGACAAATAGCGCCGGTAACTTTCAGATCGATGTTATTTTTGATGGTGGCGCCTGCCGCCAAATCATGACAAATACAAGATTTATTCAAGGTGATTTCTTTCAGCGCATTTAATTGTTGATCAGATAACGAGGTGTCGTTTTCCAAAGCCTCTAGCTTCATCTGTTGATATTCTCGAGAAGCCATACAAATCGGGGGTTCACCAAATTCAGTATTTAATTTAGCGAATCCTTTTCTACATAAACTGCCGGGCGTGCCTTGTTCAATATGTTGGCGTCGCGCATTTTCACTGGCCGACATGGTGATATTCCAAAAAGGAATACCTAAGGGCGAACTGTTGCTGAGGTAGGGCTGTGCCGTTAACAATTGATTTAATTGTTCAGCATCAACGTTCGTAACCTCTGGCACGAGTAAAAAAGGACTCCCCCATCCAACGGCATCGAGTTTGTAATGATTCATGAGAAACTCATGTTCCTCATGGGTTCCCACGCCGCCTTGGGCCGTAATTTTTACGGGATGCGGGTTATCAGAACAGATTTTTTTAAGATTTTTCAAAGCATTCTTATAGAGGGCATGCAGGCTCTCAACGAATTCATCTTTGCGTTGTTTAAATTCTTCTAAAATAGGACCAAACAGCTGACCATCATTAATAAAGGCATGACCGCCGCAGTTTAAAGGGGATTCAATGCGATACTCGGAAACCCATAATCCGTGTTTTGCGAGATATTTTCCTTGAATAGTTGCAGAGCGATAATCGCTGACTTTCAAGCAAATTCTTTTCTTTAAGGCATTGTTTTGGTCGGGGAAGAAATCTTCAAATTGCGTTAAATAGCCATACAAATGCGGGTTGAATCCTGCGGAGAAAACAACGGAGGAGTCCAGATCGCTTTGGGCATATCCACGTAAAGCGGCGGCGGCATCAGAATATTCATAAGGCAGCATTTTCCCCTCTCGGAATGCTGGGCGATCTATTTTGGTCATGATGTTGACGTCAATACTGCCAGGGATTATTTGTTGACGGAGTGATTGTTGCAAATGATGTTTTTTTTGTTCGTTCGATTCGGACAGCATAGCCTGGTAAGCTTGCTTCTCATTACCATCGTCGGGTAACAACTCAAAATAACGCGTAATCTCGCTGTCGGATTCAAAGAGTGAGGATTTCAGTTTGGCGATTTGTTTTTGAACAAGCTTGTTCAGCAAATTCAAGTAAGCAGTAATGCGTTTTGCACGAGAATCATGCTCCGTCGCAGAAATTGCTTGATAAGGCTCACAAGTTCTTTCGCACCAACATTTCCGCATTTGTTCGATTAAAACATCATCCACTAAAGAAAGCACCGATGAAATGCCATATTTGGCAACGGCTAAGGCGGTATCTATTGTAAAACCGGTTCCCATGATCGGGATATAAAAACGGTGCGGTGATTTGGCGTTGGGCATAACGTAATAATACTCGTATGAATTTTTGTTAATATGGTAACACTTTCTGAAGCGCAAGCTTCACATATTATTGCTTTTTCCAGAAGAAAATATTCATTCTAATGCGAACCCTCGTTTTTAGTATTTACTGCGATACAATCACCAAAGCGGGTCTAATTAATCGACCCTGCAACTCATAACCTTTTTGGAAAACAGTAACAACCGTATTGGGTTTAACTTCAGGCATTGGTTGAACGCTGATCGCTTCATGTTTACTAGGATCAAAAGATTGCTGAAGCGGGTTGATCGGTTTAATATTAAATTTTTCTAGGGTTTCTAAGAATAGCTTTAAAGTTAACTCGACGCCTTGTGCATGGGCTCGATCAGCGGCACTCATACTATCAAGCGCTTTTTCCAAGCTGTCAACAATCGGCAATAAAGCTTGCGCAAATTTTTCAAGTCCATATTTATGGGCTTTTTCGATATCCATTTTCGTGCGATTGCGTATATTTTCCATTTCTGCCAACGTACGCAACAGTTTATCTTTTGTTTCGATGAGTTCTTTTTGCATCGGAGAGATTTCTTCTGATTCCTGCGGATTTGGATTTTCTTCAAGAATCTCCATCGCATTTAGGATATTGGCATTTTCATCGATGGTCTTTTTCCCAAAATCAGTACTCATTTTTTGTTCCTCTATTCAGTTAATGCATGACTCAGCCATTTTGCCGTCATATTGACGACGGGGATAATTTTGTCATAGGGCATACGAGTCGGCCCAATGACGCCTAACACACCTAAAATTTCCCCTTCTGTGTGATAAGGAGTCGCGACAATGCTTAAATGATCAAGCACTTCATAGCCGGATTCTTTTCCAATAAAAATCTGCGTATTGACAGCGGTTAAGCATTTGTCGAGTAATTCTAAAATCATTTGTTTTTGCGTAAAGGCTTCAAAGAGCAGTTGGATTCGATCGACGCCAGTGACGTGCGCTAATCCCAGTAAATTTGATTCACCCACTAAAACATAATCCTCTTGCTCAAGATCTTCCTGAAAAGCTTGCGCCGCCATATCAAGCGCTGTTTTCATAAGTCGATTCATCGTTTGTTGATCGTTTTTCATGGATCGCAATAAGACGCGACGAATTGTCATCAAATCTTTGCCGACATATTGCTCATTCAGAAAATTAGCCGCCTCTTGCAATTCGCTTGATGAAAACGCCCTGTCGGTTTGAATCACTCGATTTTGAACCTCTCGATCATTGAAAACCAAGACCGCTAAAATATGTTTATCCGACAAGGCTAAAAATTCAATATGCTTTAAGCTGATTCGATTTCGCTTGGGTAAAGAAACTAGGCCTGCTAATTTGGTCATACTGGATAAAACCCGAGAAGCATTTTTAATCAGTGCCGTCGTGCTGGGATGCGCTTCAATATCGGGCGAAAATGGATAAGCACGCTCGTCCGAAAATTCATTGTTTGTGAGTAAGTGGTCGACAAAAAATCGATAGGCTTGATCAGTCGGGACTCGTCCAGCCGAAGTATGGGGTGAATGCAAATAACCAATTTTCTCGAGCTCGGCCATGATATTTCGAATGGTTGCAGAACTTAACGGAAAATCCGATTGCCTCGCTAATGATTTTGATCCCACCGGTTCCCCGTGCTGGATATACTGCTCGATTAACAATTTTAAAAGTTGCTTTGAGCGTTCGTCTAGCGTCTGCATGAATGATAACCCTACTTAATGTAGCAAAAAGTTTACGCAATTTCTTATGATGATTCTAGCATCTGATGACAAAGTTTGCTAATTTCGTTCCGTATTACTAAAGGGAATCCCTATGAAATTTCGTCATATTGGCCTTATTGCCAGATCACGTATCGAAGGAATCGTGGATACTTTGTTGTTGCTAACAACATTTTGCGAACAACAAAAAATTTCTTTCGCACTCGAAACAGAAACAGCAGCCTTACTACCTTTTGTAAAATTTAATGTGATTGACAGCCAAGAAATCGGTCATCGCTGTGATTTAATTATTGTTGTCGGCGGAGATGGCAGCTTATTAAGTGCGGCGCGAACATTAAGCTATGCCGATGTCCCGATCGTTGGTATTAACCGCGGGAAGCTGGGATTTCTTGCCGATATTACGCCGCAAGAAATTGAAACGAAATTGAAAGCAATTCTGAACGGAGATTACCATGAAGAAAAGCGTTTTATGCTCGAAGCGTTTATTGAACGGGAAGAAGACATTGAATTATATGGTCCGGCGCTCAATGAAATTGCGCTAACGTTAGATCAAGCGGCTCAAATGTTTAGTTTTGAGGTTTATGTAAACAATGTGTTTATGTATAGCCAGCGGTCTGATGGATTGATTATTGCGACGCCGACAGGCTCAACGGCCTATGCCTTATCGGCGGGCGGCCCCATTCTCCATCCCGATTTAGATGCCATGGCATTGATCCCGATGTTTCCGCATACATTGATGCACCGACCGATTGTGCTCGGCGCGAATAGCCACATTCGGATTTGCGTGCTCGAGAAAGCGGCGCGTTTTTCCCAAATTATTTGCGACGGACAAACGAAAATGACGTTTTCTTCGCAGGAAATGATTCATATTCGAAAATCGAGCGCTCAATTACGATTGATTCATCCACAGCAATATGATTACTTTGAAACGTTGCGATCTAAATTGCATTGGGGAAGACAACTGACCGACAAGGCCGAAACGTTATGTTAATAGAGATCGCCATTAAAAATTACGCGATTATTGATACATTAAATTTGGAGTTTTTCAACGGTACAACCGTTTTGACCGGAGAAACGGGTGCAGGAAAATCAATCATTATCGATGCTGTCGAATTAGCATTGGGCGCGCGTTTGTCTGGGAATGTTGTGCGAACGAATGCTGATCGCGCCGAAATCACTTTATCTTTTAATATCGCTAACATTCCTACTGCGAAGACCTTATTAAAAAAATACGATCTCGAATCGACCCAAGATTGCATCATTCGTCGAGTGATTGATCAAGATGGGCGCTCGAAAAGTTATGTGAATGGCACACCGACCACCTTGCAAATTTTGCGGGAATTAGGCGATACACTCATTGATATTCACGGACAACATGAATTTCAAACGCTATTAAAACCAGACATTCAATTGATGCTGCTTGATCGCTTTGCGCAACATGCCGATTTACTGAGCACGTTGAATCAAGCTTATGACGAATGGAAAAAAGCGCGGACGCTTTTCGACGAATTGAAAAAAAGGACAACCGATATTCAAGCGCGCATCGAATTTTTAACGTATCAAGTCCATGAGCTCGGCGAGTTGAAATTATCCGAGCATGAACTCGAATCAATCGAGGCGGAACATCAACAACTCGCGCATATCGACACCCTTTTATCTCAAGGACAAAAAGCCTTTAGTTTGTTGTCAGAAAAAGAAGACGGCGCGGCGAAAGATTTACTGTATGAAACCATCAACACGATTGAAACGATGTTACCCTTTGACCCATCGCTTAAAAATATTTCCGAACTTGTCCAAAATGCGGCGACCTATCTTGACGAAGCCGCGCATGAATTAAAACATTTTTTGGGTCGCGCCGAAGCCAATCCCGAACGACTCAATGAATTAAATCAACGTCTCGAGCGAATCCATCAAATTGCTAAAAAACATCGCGTCAATCCGCAAGATCTTTATGCGTTTCATCAGCAGATGAAAAAAGAGTTAAACGAGAGCGTAAATAGTGACGAACGGTTGGCAGCGCTTGAAAAAGAAATCGAAACGTTGCAAATGCATTATACCGATAGCGCGAAAAAATTGACTCAAAATCGTAAAAAAACGGCCAAGCGATTAAATCAATTGATCACTGATGCCATGCGACAACTGGGCATGCCGCACGGCCGATTCGAAATTGTCTGGACCGACATAACTGATCAACAACCTAGACGCAATGGCCTGGATAAAATCGAATTTAAAATCAGCACCAATCCCGATCAACCCGTGCAACCATTAAATAAAGTTGCCTCGGGCGGCGAATTATCGCGTATCAGCTTAGCGATTCAAGTGTCGACCGCACAGCAACAGACGATGCCAACACTGATCTTTGATGAAGTGGATGTCGGGATCGGAGGCGCTACTGCCGAAATCGTTGGGAAATTATTAAAAGCATTGGGCGAATCAACACAAGTCTTGTGTATTACGCATTTGGCGCAAGTCGCCGCAAAAGGCCATCGACATTTGAAAGTCGAAAAGAAAATAGCTGAAGGTAAAACAATCACGCAGATTGATTATCTCGAGCAAGAGGATCGCATTACCGAAATCGCTCGCATGGCCGGCGGGGTAAAAATCACCCCACAAACACTCGCGTATGCCAAAGAGATGATGGTGTAAAAATGAAAAACCCTGGATTTATTGAATTTGCGCGTTAATATCTTATCATCGTGTAAAATAAGGAGGTTTTTATGCAAGGTGGTTTTCGAGGCAGGCTTGTTTTTCTGTTTTTTTTATTGGGTGTATTGTTTTCTCCTCTCACTTTTGCGCAAAATCAAGATGATAATTCCATTATTACGATTCGATTGCAAACCGCATACCCATTAAATCTTCAATACCTCGGCTCTTTGCCCGGTGAACTTTCGGCGCTTGTCAAAGAAATGACTCATGGGAAAGTCGTGATCCAAATCTATGCGCCAGGAGCATTGGTAGACACATTATCGCTTGAAAAATCCGTCGATGAAGGAAAAATCGATGCCGCGTTTAGTGGATTGGCATACGCAGCAAAAGAGCAGCCCGCGACCGAGCTATTAACAAGCGTTCCTTTCGGTTTGACGCCGATGCAATATGCTGGTTGGATGTATCAAGGCGGCGGTATCGAGCTGTTAAATAATTATTTTGCCCATCAAAATTTAGTTGTCATGCCGGGGATATTATTGCCGCCGGAATCGTCGGGATGGTTTAAAAAAGAAATTAATCATCCCGACGATTTGCAAGGGTTGAAAATTAGAGCCTATGGGTTGGCACGTCCTATTTTTGAAGCGCTCGGAGCAAAAACGGTGATGCTACCGGCCGATCAGCTATATGAGAAATTAAAAACCGGAGAACTCGACGCAGCAGAATTTTCGGCACCGTCTGTCGACCAAAATTTAAAGTTAAACGAAGTAACGAAATATTTATATTTTCCGGGTTTTCATCAGCCGTCGACGTTTTTGTTTTTATATTTCAATAAGAAAATGTGGGATAATCTACCGCCGCAATATCAAGCAATTATCAAAACGGCAAGTCGTTATTTAGTGTTTGATACTTATTTAAGCGTGGAAGCTTCACAGCAACACGCGGTAGGATTGTTAAAAACAAAAGTGCATATACGCAATTGGTCGCCAGAAATGTTGCAAGCGTATCGAAAAGCGTGGGATCAAACGGTCGAAACATACTCAAAAACAGATCCCAATTTCAAGAAAATTCTACAAAGCATGCAACAATATCAAAAACAAATCCGCTATTGGGAAGAACTCAACAGTGCGCTGATGACAAAATAAATCAGGGCATATATATTGGGATTATCGTCAGAAAAAAGACGATTGTGTTATCGAAATCACTCGTAGACTGGTGATAAGAAAATTAACCGCGAGGCCTTCTTCCCGTAAGAATTGCTAAATTTCGTCTAGCCACAGCGATTCCTGCAACGTCTAGGGGCGCCCTTGATGTGGCCTCTGCTGCTTGTGAAGGCGAAACAGGAAATTTAATATCAAATTTATCCCACAGATCTGTATCTGTTAATGGGTTCGACATCTCACCATCCACTGCTCTACCATGTAAAAATCTTTCCCTTTCAGGGTCGAAAGGACCCTTTGTGCGTTTTTTTACTGATGGATTAGCGGCAACAGGAACAACTGGAAGTGGAGCGTGAACGACTAAAGGGGTTCGCAGCGTTACATCTGGAATAACAGATGTCGACGCTGAAACTGATAATACTCTTGATTTATCGCTTCCTATTTGTTCGAAAGATTGATCTACAGGCATGGGGTCTCCGATAGGCGACGACACAGCCATCGGCGAAAATTGGCCCAAGATAAAATCGGTACTATCTCCAGCTGGCAAAATTGATGTAGGAGGTGAGGATGATCTTTCGGCTGATGGGATACCTTCTGATCCAGAAACCGATGGGCTAGGCGATACGATTATGGAAGCTGGTGCGCCAACAGCAGCTGAATGATCAGCAGCATTAGCATCTTGATTAACCCCACCAGCTGACGATGGCAATGAAGCTCGTGAATCCATAGAATGCCGAGAAGAAGAACGACTCGACTGAGATAACGTCTCGTCGTTCCCTCTTGAAAGAGATGGTATCGATATAGGCGAAGATCGATCTGAACTCTCGCTACCAATAGCATGGGGTGCTGTTGAACCATTGGATACACCAAATAGAATGTCTATTGATGGACTAGATGTTGGTGAACCGACCGGGGAAACAACGGTTTTCGACTGAATTGCTGGTTTAGCAAGAGATAGCGCTGACCGCTGATCAGCCTTTTCAATACTATCTTGCAATATATCTCCCGGACTGGTCCCCAAAATAATGTCACGTCCTCGTCGATAACGCTCACTTCCTTTTTTAGCGCTTTTATTCGATCCAAAGAGCGTTTGTAATAACCCAAGCGCCATTTGCCCCAACCCAACAATAATTCTTCCGATGACTCCACCTGCTGGCCTGGACAAGAATCGAGCTACCGTCTTATCTCCATGGGCTTGCAACTGTTGCATGGCTGATTGATACTCAATTCTGTTGGCTCCTGTAGGGAGCGTAATAAAACGATGTGCCGCAACTAATACGGGGGTTAATTGATCTCTATTTTTATGCTTCAAAAGGCTATCGGGAAACTGGATAGCTGAAAATTTTTGCTGAATACAAAAGAAAGAACCATTTCGGTTTTTACGAAGCAGGTTTTCAATCTCTACAAATCTCTGTTCTCGAAGAAAACCCCATTCTTGAGGAGATAACCAAATTTCATCTGTCGGCCGAGCAACAATCCATCTTAAAGAATTAAAGGTATTCTCTACCGTGATCGCATCTTGAGTCGTTAAAAATAATTTTTTTTCTTGCTCGAGAAGATGCTTAATAGCTGTCCATTTTTTTGCATCTCCGGTAAAGCTTATGAGAGCCTCAGCCTCCATGATCAATGTATCGAGTATCCGCGCTAATTTTATTCGCTGCAATTCTTCAACAGCTGCATCAAAAGCAGCTTGCGCATTTAAGGCTGACTTACCCCGATTCAAACAAACCGCAATAGCTTCAAGACGTTCAACAGAAATATTTTTATTCGATAACTCTTCGTGAGCTTTTTTGATCATAACATCTAAGTGCGGGTGTTCTTCTGGATCAAAAGAAAATCGCGCTTCGGCTTTGCTAATTTCCTCTTCCACTGTTTTTTGAGCTAAAAACAACCTAACTTCATTTGCTTTTTGCATTCGCTCTTTATCGGACAATCCAGCCTGCGCGAATATTTTTGATAAATCAGCTAATTTTGCGATGACTTCGCTTAAATGCACCGACATTTTTTGTCTAAATGGCATTGCTGCCTCTAAAACAGCACCGGCCGTTACACGAAGCTCAAACGGCTGCTGTTGCATAGATTCAGAGAGTTCTGTGCAAAAAGACTCGAATTGAATACATCGATCTCTGTAAAGATCCATAAATAACCGATTATAATCAGCTAACCACTGCTTAATAACAGCTTTACCTAAACTATTATCTCCAGCCGTATCATCTATTTTATCAGCCAAAGCAGTTATCCTTTCCCTTATTGCTGGGTCTCTGGGTGCTAGCAAGCGTAAATCTTCTGTTAATTGATTAATACGTTGACCAAATAGTTGCTTTATTGTCGCTGTCAAGCCCTGGTCTACAGAAAAATCCGCCGATTTTCTTATCATTAATCGAGTAAACAATGGATTGGCTTTTAACGAGGTAAGTACGAATTTTCCGCTTCCATTCAGTTCGCAATCCATACTGACTTCAGAAGGAATAAAAACAATTAAATTATTTTCGCCTGAGACGATCTGCGCTTGATGTCCGAGCGTATAAAAACTGAGGCCTATTTTCCCACCACTTTGCCTATATATATTTACATACCAAAAATCGGACGGCTGAAAAATCTCAGTAGTAGCATCATTCGATCTCAATGCGCAATGGCTCGGGAAATCTAGAACCGCATGATTGAATGCGCTCATAGCCGCCTCACCGCCAGATCCAAGCATCAAAAAATACTGACGGACATTTTCCTCTAAAGAACCCTCTTGTGTTTGAAAAAAATCACCATTAACGAAAATCCCTCCCCGTTGCACATCGGGTGCTATTGATTCGCCCCGAGAGGAATCGGAAAAGGCAAAGCTTTCCTTCGCCAAATGGGTAACGGCAACAGAATTACTGCTGAGTAAATTTGTCTTTTCTATGGAAGTTAACATAACTATATGATTTTATAAAAATTATTTTCTACCCTAAGTCTAGCAGGCATTTTGATCATTCGCTCTTATATAGGCATTTTTTATGTGATTTTTTTTGCCTTACAAACCCTTCCGTTTTGCTTTCTATCATCGAAATATATGACAAATGTTTCGAATTCAAGCAAAAAAACGCCGTCTGCATGACCGACGGCGTGGAAATCATCCCGCAAACATTAGCGCATGCGAGAGAAATGATCGGATAAATAGCTCTATCGACACAAAGAGTGAAAGCGTTCTTCTTTAGTCCTTGTGACTGAGATTTCGTTTTTCTTGGGCTGTCTGTGCTGCTTGAACAACAATTTCCGCAGAAAAATCACCCGAAAACTGCTTTGGCAAATTTTTTGTAAAGAACATTTGCGAAAGCGAGCTAGAAAAACAACCAACAAAAGAAGAAGCTAATCCATCGGTGAGATTTGTGCCAAGCACATCTTGCCCCAAAGCATTCTTTTTGCGACGATAGATTGGTACTTCTTCAGGGTGAGCAACCCCACCGCTAATCAAGACAAATAGCTTTTGTGGTTTTTTAATATCTCCAGCCAAAAAAGAAAAGCATATTTTCCAATCAGCTGATTGACGTTTTGCCGCTGCTGCTTCAATAAGTTCAACGACTTGCGCCCGCATATCTTCAAAAGAAGAATGGCTATTATAAGGATTCCCGTAAACGCTGCTTAAATCAATGTATAATTCAAATAATTCTTTCGATGGCGTATTTTCTCCGCTTTTTTGGCTTAATTCCCTTCCTAATATGTTAATTTTTTGCAACAAAAACGCTCGCAAATCGGCTTTGGTTTTGCAAATTCTAATAGATTGTAGTAAGCCTTGCTTTTCTTCTTCTTCAATTAACAGGCTGCGACATAACATATTTAATCCTTGCTTTACAGTGGATTCTTTTGCCATCAATTGGGCTTGTAGCTTCGGATATTTTTCTCCAAATACTGCTAAAATTTCTTTGATGGTTTGCTCTATGTGCGCTAAAAAAAGTATTTTTTTAGCCTCATCAATTTCCGACGATAATGCCTGATAAGCTTCTACTAAACCCTTTATTTCTGGCGGCATCTCGCCACGATACTGGTCAACTGCGCGACTCACCGTGGGAGCATCAATCTTTTCTTGGACTGCCGCGGCTAAATGATCATAAAGAGATTGCATACCTCACCTCGTTTTTATTATTCTCGCCGTGATTATAGAAGATAGATTGAACTATCGCTAAAAAATATGTTTTATTGTACCTGTTGATGGCGATCGCAATCGATACAAGAATGTTCCTAGAAACGCGCTGAGTCGTTACTTTATTTTCCTATTGTTCTTGGCAGCCTCTTGCTCTAGTATTGCGCCAAGTATTTTAGGAGTTGATTCATGCGAAAATTGTATTACACCCTTTTGTTTGGCATTTTTTTATCGGCCTGTTCTTGGCTACCCGTTTATCATGCCGATTTTCAGCAAGGAAACATGATGACCGCGCAACAAGCGGCCAAATTACGTGTTGGAATGACACAAGCAGAGGTCGAAAACGTAATGGGTGGCGCGGTATTAAAAAACACATTTAACGATAATCGCTTGCTGTACGCTTATGAATATAAACCTAACAATCAGCCGATGAAGTTACGATTTATAGCGCTCACTTTTCGCGGTGGCCGCCTCATTAAAATTGAAAAAGATTTAACACCTCGAATAAAAGATGTGTAAATTTCAAAAAACGCTGACGTTACATTTTGCTGCAATCAGCATGATTATTTTGACCCTTTTATTAAGCGGCTGTGCAACAATTTTCCCTTCGAAAAAACCGGTTCAAACACTCAGTTGGCCGGCACGTAAAAAGTTACTGACGACAATTCACACCTGGCATGCCGAAGGCGCGATGGCCATTAAAACGCCGGATCAAAGCTTAAGTGCACACTTTAATTGGCAAGAACATGATGATCAATCTTATTCAATGACGTTATTTGGCCCATTGGGTATGGACACGGTTGTAATACAGAGTAATCAACAAACATTCACTTTACGTACGGCGGATGGAAAAACTTTCACGGCAGCATCTCCGGAACAATTAATCCAACAACAATTAGGCTGGAATTTGCCCATCTCGAATTTATATTACTGGATTCGAGGATTGCCAGCACCGAAAAAAGCATCGACGATGACATTTGATTCAGCGCACCGTTTGGCACATCTTGCACAACAAGGTTGGTCGATTGAGTATCTCGACTATGATGATTTTAATGGGATTGAATTACCTAGCAAGCTGTTATTAAAGGGCGATCGCATCGAACTGCGCATCGTCGTCCATCGCTTTGATACAGGAGAATAACGATGAGAATTTTATTACTGGGCGCAAAAGGGCAAGTCGGCTCTGAAATTGTCGATTTAGCGCGAGAGAGACAGATCGCTTTGGAGCCATTTGATTATGACACCCTCGATATCACAGATCGATCGCAAATCGAACAAATTTTCACACGTTGTTCAGATGTTGATGTCGTTATCAATGCGGCCGCTTACACTGCCGTCGATAAAGCAGAAAGTGAAAAAGATAAGGCTTTTGCAGTCAATGCAACGGCCATGAAATATTTAGCCGAGGCCTGTCGAGCAAAAGATTGGCCCTTATTACATTTATCGACCGATTACGTCTTTGATGGCGAAAGCATGCGCGCTTATCACGAAGACGATCAACCCAATCCGCGTAGTATTTATGGTGAAAGCAAATTAGCAGGCGAAAAATTACTGCGAGAAACTTGGGAAAAGCATGTCATCATTCGCATCAGCTGGGTGTTTGGACAATACGGAAATAATTTTGTCAAAACCATGTTGCGCTTGGCTTCTGAAA
>MGXI01000057.1 GCA_001801315.1 Gammaproteobacteria bacterium GWF2_41_13
GTTTAACGCGGAGAGGAAAAAATCTTGGATCAATATTTAACCGAAGAGCAGCAAGTCGAACTTTTGAAGCGGCTTTGGAAGGAATACGGCTTAGCGGTTTTAACGGGTGTTGTGCTCGCTGTCATGATTGTGTTTGGTTGGCGTTTTTATCAAACGTATCGTACAGAGCAACGACAGCAAGCGTCGATGATTTACGAACACATGATGGTGAGTTTAATCAACCATCAATATGATGAAGCTAATAATCAAGCCAAGATTTTGCGATCTCATTTTCATCGTACGCCCTATGGTACCATTGCCGCGCTCACAACAGCAAAAATTGCCGTTGATCGAGGAGATTTGATGATGGCGGTTCGCATGTTACGATGGGCGTCAACGCATGGTCAAGGAGACGCTTTACGTCAAACGGCCCGCATCCGTTTAGCCAGAATTTATTTGGATCAAAAAAAGCCCAATCAAGCGTTAAATATTTTAGAAACAGTCGATGATGAGGCATTCATGCCGCTTATCGATGAGACAAAAGGGGATGTGTATCTTCAATTGGGTTCTACTTTACAGGCACGTATGGCTTATGATCGGGCATTAACTGCATTGCCTGATACGGCATTGAATCGCCCCTTGTTAGAAATGAAATTGGCCGATTTGCCAGCGGAAGATAATCAGAAAAATTAAAAGAGGTTGTTGATATGAAACAATTCACGGCGTTGTTCGCTTTAACGGGTTTTGCTTTGTTGATATTGGCTGGTTGTGCCGGCAAAGATAATACTTTGCCACCCGCGCCATTAGCGGAATTTAAGCCAACCTTACAAGTCGAACCGTTGTGGTCAACGCGTATCGGAAAAGGTTCTCGTAAATATTATTTACGCATGGCGCCAGCTATTTCTGGCAATACCGTTTTTGTTGATGATTATGATGGGGATGTGGTTGCTTTAGAAGCGCAAACAGGGAAAACAATCTGGCAAGCGAATGCGCATACAAATTTAACCAGCGGCGTTACAGCGGCCGATGGCAAATTGTTTATGGGTAGCGAAAATGGCGCTGTGGTTGCTTTCGACCAGGTGACAGGGGCTCGATTATGGGTTGCCCCAGTGGGTAATCAAATCTTGGCGGCGCCGGCCGTAACGAAAGGAATGGTGCTGGTAAAAACGATGGATGGTATTTTAGAAGCGCTTTCTGAAACGGACGGACGACAATTATGGCGATTTACGCAAGATGTCCCAGCGTTAAGTTTGCACGCTGAAAGTCAGCCAGTTATTTCTGGTAATGTGGTGGTTGCTGGATTTGCAAATGGTAAAGCGATCGGTCTTAATGTACAAACAGGAAAATTATTATGGTCAGTGGATGTATCCGAACCCAAAGGAATGACAGATATCGAGCGTATGATTGATATTGATTCAACACCCGTTATTGTGGGGGGGGTTGTTTATGTGGGGACTTATCAAGGGAATATTGCAGCTATTGGATTACAATCGGGCCGTATGATTTGGCGCCACGAAATTTCAACCTATGCCGGTATCGCCGCGGATGCGAAAAATCTCTATGTTTCCGATGCGAAAAGCTATGTTTGGGGATTTGATCAAGACGTTGGTGCCATTTTATGGCGGCAGGATCATTTGCAAGGCCGTATGATTAGCGGCCCTGCATTATCGGATGGTTATGTTATCGTTGCAGATGGTTATGGCTATGCGCATTGGATGACAAAAGCGGAGGGTCACTTTGCGGCCAGAGTGCAGGTTAGCGATGCAGGCACGACGATTCCGCCTGTTGTGGCTAATCATCTGGTCTTGATTTATACGCGTGATGGGAAGCTATACGCTTTTCGTGAGATGATATGATTCCTATTGTTACGATTGTAGGTCGACCGAACGTTGGTAAATCGACTTTATTTAATTGTCTAACCAAATCTCGTCAAGCGTTGGTCGGCGATCGACCAGGGCTCACGCGTGATCGTCAATATGGTCATGGCGAATATGAGGGTAGATCCTTTATTTTAGTGGATACGGGTGGGCTGACTGATTCCAAAGAAGAAATCAACTTGATGGCAGCAGAGCAAGTCAAAGTGGCGCTGAAAGAAGCCGATCTCTTGTTATTTTTAGTGGATGCTCGTGAAGGGTTGACTTCGCAAGACGAGGAAATCGCACGAGAATTACGTTTATATAGCAAACCCATTTTATTTGTGCTCAATAAAATTGATGGTGTTGATGTTGACGTACATGCAACAGATTTTTTTAAATTAGGTTTTGGTGAACCGGTGCAGATTGCTGCCGCACATCGCCGAGGCATTACGAACTTGCAAGAAGCTATCGCGCAACATTTTTCCGCCGAGCCAGCAGAGTCAGAGCAAGATGATGTTGATGCAGGGATTAAATTAGCGATTGTGGGTCGACCCAATGTCGGAAAATCTACGCTGGTGAATCGCATTTTGGGTGAAGAGCGCGTGATGGTTTTTGATCAACCTGGAACGACGCGTGACAGCATTTATATTCCTTTCGAACGACGCCATAGGCGATATACGTTAATTGATACCGCGGGTATTCGAAGACGGAGCCGCATTACGGATTTAGTCGAAAAATTTTCCATTGTTAAAACGTTACAGGCGATTGAAGAAAGCCACGTGGTTTTGTTTATGATCGATGCCAAAGAAAATATCGCCGATCAAGATTTGAAGATTCTAGGGCATATTTTGGAATCCGGTAAATCCCTAGTGATTGCCATTAATAAGTGGGATGGGTTGGAAGACGAAGCCAAAGCTTATGTGAAAAAAGAATTGGAACGTCGGTTGGTGTTTGTGGAGTTTGCGAAATGGCATGTTATTTCTGCATTGCATGGCACAGGGGTTGGTAATTTATTTGAGTCAATTAATAAAGCTTATTTCTCAGCGACACGCGATTTATCGACACCCGAATTAACGCGACTGCTCGAACGTGCGGTGAAAGAGCATCAACCGCCGCTCGTGAAAGGGCGTCGTATTAAGTTACGTTATGCGCATCCCGGCGGACATAAACCGCCACTGATAGTGATTCATGGTAATCAACTAGAATCATTACCGGTTTCATATAAGCGCTATCTCGAAAATTATTTTCGCGAAAAGCTCAATATCGTCGGTACGCCGATTCGCTTTGAATTTAAGACGAGTAAAAATCCGTACGCGAAATCCCATTGATTTGGGGACTATTCACCGCGATCGCGACGAGACAAAAACGTTCCTTAATGTTCTCTATCAGGGATAAAAAAACCTTCTGTTCAAGTAATTTGTTTTTTTATCACCTGCAAAGCTCAATTTGAGAGGGGTTCTATTATCGGAAACATCGATATTTCTTCTGTCGTTGCTTGCGGCAGTGAAAATTTTTCCGGATAGGTAGCGTGAACAAAATAAAGGCCGCAAGCCGCCGCTGTAATGCCGGCGGCAGTTCGTGTTTTTGCTGCTAACATGTCAGAAACCCATTCAGGTGATTTTTTACGGTTACCAACCGCCAATAAAACACCGACAATATTTCGAACCATATGGTGTAAGAACGCATTGGCGACTACGTCGATGATTAAAAATTTCTGATATCGTTTAATGGAGAGGCGGTCAATACGACGCATCGGTGTTTTTGATTGGCAATCCGAATCGCGTAAGGAAGAAAAATCTTGTTCACCGAGCAAATAAGGTAAGGCTTGTTCGATCCGCGCGTCGTCCAGTGGATAGGGGTACCATAGCGCGTGTGATCGTAAAAGCGCAGAATGGACGGGGTGATTGTAAATAATGTATCGATAATGTCTATTTAATGCGGAACGTCTTGCATTAAATTCATCGGAGACTTCAGTGGCCCATTTAATGGATATGTCTTTGGGGAGTAAGGTATTCGTCCCTAATGTCCAGGCAGTATGGGCTCTGTTTTTTGAAGTATCGAAATGAATGACTTGTTCGACCGCATGCACGCCCGCATCCGTACGGCCGGCACAAATCGTTTGGATGGGTTCGTCAGCAATTTGAGAAAGCGCTGTTTCTAACGTGGTTTGCAGCGTTAATTTGTCGTTTTGCGTTTGCCAGCCATGATAACGCGAACCATCATATTCAATGCCAAGAGCGATATGGAACATAAATATTTTAGGACTCTATTTGGGTTAATAATTTACTTGCATCGGCACGTTGTTGCTCATTGCCTTCCTCGAACACTTCTTTAATGAGCGTTTGAGCGCTGGCCTTGTTGCCCATGTTGATGTAGGCATGGGCGAGGTCTAACTTAGAAGCAACCACGTCTTCTCCAGCAAATGAAGTATAACGTTGAACGTTTACATCGGTCAGAGAAGGTGTTTCGGGTTGAGATAAAGCCAGTGGGCGTTTTCGATTTTGTTGAAAAATATCAATCATCGGTAAAGCGATAAATAGTATCAATATGACGGCTAGAAAAGGAATGCCTTTCTGGGTTAATAAGTCAATTTGCCGAGAGGGTTGCAGAATTTCTGTGTGATTCCAGTTATCGTTGCTGAAGCGTTGAATAAATTGGCTGAAGGTTAGTTGTGGCGGCTTGGCTTGTTGGAGTGCTATTAATGCGTTCTTAAACGTTGAAGCGGTTTGATTGCTGATGAGTAGTTGTTGCTGTAATTGAGTGATTTGTTGTGTTAATTGGTTGTTTGTGTTTGAGAGGGTTTGATTAGCCGTTAATACATCTTTTTGTGCGATTTGTAATTGTTGATCTTGCTGTTGTAGTTCAGTCAAATTATTTTGAAGTGTCTGGTTTTCTTCTTGCAACGTCTTGAGCTGCTTTTGGAGGTTTTCGATCGATTGATTTTTTTTTGTTGGCGAATTAAATCTTGTATTATTTTGTGCCATGGTTATTGAGGGCATTAAGCCAAACAGACTCAATCCAACAAGCCAAGTTAGGACGCATTTTAAAAAATAGGTCAAGTGAAAAACTCCTTTTAGTTAATTGTCATCAGCATGTGAGAGTATAGACAACTCCTTTGCGCACGACAAAAAATAATTTGCTGCTGAGATGATTTTATTGTAACTATCACCGCGATCTTGATGATGCAAGATCTGAGCGTTCTTTAACTCAGGTTTCATCAATTACTTTGGGCCAAGGAAATAGTTTCATGAGAGGTTGCTTTTGAATTTTGAGGAGTGCTTCAGCAAAAACACGATAAAATGTTTGATATTGTTTTGCGCGCGTATAAGCAAATGCAATATCGGCAGTGAGTAATTCTTGCTTTTCTGAGTAGGCTTCATACGTTTTTATAAAGGGTATCGTTTTTCGGAAAGACTGGTTTAATTTTTTTACATTTTGATTCAATGGTTGATAATGGTGTAATAGGGTTGCTAGGGAGGGATTGGGTGTCAGTTGTTTTTTTTCTTGATGAAAGTGCGCAATGGCCTGCTGTAATTCCGTAAATCGACGAGGCTCCATCAACGGTTTGAAATGTTGTTCGATATAATCCGTTACAGCCGCTAAATAACGTTGGTAATCGATTAGTGTTGAATTGAGTCGTTCCAAGGCAGGGCCGATAAAATGAGTGATGCGAACGACTTTTTGAGAGACGTTAGCTGCGGTGATATTTTGAATGGGCGGTTCCGTGATTAAATAGGTTTTTTTAGCAGTCGAATTTGTTTTTTTGGCGCAGCGAGTATTGCCCGATTTTTTATGGAGATTGTCTGAAGGCCGATTTGATGAACAAGATCTTTTCTGGATCATGTTTGGTTGCTAATTTAATGCAGACTGGATGAAAAAAAGAGAAGGGATGATAAAGTCGTAGGATGAATAAAGCTATTCATCCTACGAAATCGGCTTACTTAGTGTATTTGCCGTCGTGATGATGGTGATGTGTTGTTTTGGTAGGGCAAGGTTTCTTCGCAGGGGCTGCTGTTTGATCGGCAGGTTTCGTGCTGCTTGCACAACCAGCTAATAAGACTGCTGCTGAAATCAATGCAGCTGCAAATAACTTTCTCATATAAATTCCTCTTAAATGTATTAAAAACATGAAGCAAGGTGAATCCACCTTACTCGCGCGTACATTTATAGCGATATTTTATTTAAAAGCAAGTTTTTTTTTATGATTCAATTAAATTTGTAACTATTCACCGCGATCGTGACGATACAAGAACGTTCAGATTTTGGATGATTTTTGACGAAAAAGCGGAGTGTATAAATAATACATGAGCATTTTGAAGAGATTTTTCGTCAAAAAGCACCAAAATATGGACGTTCCTTAAAAAGCACTGAGTAGTTACTTAAATTTTTGCTAAAAACAGCATAGCCAGTGAAAGAATATTTATTTAAGCGGTTACCGTGTCATGGGTTAATTGCTCCAAGAAACGTGTTATTTCTTTGCTGATGGTTTCTGGGTTGGTTTCTTGTGCGTAATGCAAATCTTCCCCGATGTCGACTAAAGAAATATTATTAAGATTATCTTTTGCCCATGTTAACGTGTCGACCGTTGTATTAAATCCTGGAATTGTGTACAGCATGAGTTTTGGTATCGTCGAATTGACTAAGCGAGAGGAGTAATTAGCCATTAACGCGCTTACATCGGTTTGTTTGGCGCCAATCGGAAAATCTTTCAAGTATTGTAAAAGTACTTGTCGGCTTTGGGCATTTTGAAAGGGTTCGGTATAGCGTGCTTTTTCTTCAGGCGCTAATTTTTTTAACATACCGGCCGGGAAAATTTTATCCATAAAATAATCGGTATTTAAAATAAGATCGGTTGTTTGATCTAAAGAGTGAAATGTTGCGGCCATCTCTTGCAGTGGCAATGCTAGCATTTCCCATTTTGAAATAGGGCGTAAATGGGATTCATAAAAAATCAGGCTTTTGATGTTGTCTTCATGACGCATCGCATAATCGAGCCCAATCACAGATCCCCAGCCGTGTAAAACCAGGGTTATATTTTTCAGCTGGAGCGCGTCGATAAATCCCTCGATGTAACGGATATGATCAAAGACGCGGTAAAGAAGGTTTGGCTTATCTGATTTTCCCATGCCGATTAAATCAGGTGCAATACAGCGTCCATTAGGAATATGAGGCAAAATATTGCGCCAGAGGTAACTCGACGTTGGAATTCCATGTAAAAAAAGAACCGGGTTCCCTTTTCCTTGCTCAAGGTAATGCATTTTTGAGCCATAAACGGTAACAAATTTTGACTCATAAGGTTTCGTGTTCATGTTCTGTGGCTCCTCAACAGGGTTTATATTATTCGTAACTATTCAGCGCGTTCATTTTTTGTTTAATTAAGAAAAAGTGTAGCAACCTTTTTTGATTTCGCTTGGGAATAACGCATTTTTTTAAAAAATACAGGGATGGCTTACAAGAAATCAGCAAGAAATTATTTTTTTAACCCACCGGAGGGTATTTTATCTCCGTACACAAAAAGATGAGTGTTCCGCCGAGCGTGCTGATGAGTTACACAGGGTTACGTAAATAAACGGGAATGGCCTCTTTTGCAGAATAGATTTTGCCTTGTTGAAAATAATGAACACCTAATAACGCTATGTCGGAGGCTAAAGGATATGCTTCGGGATCGATTTGAGCAATGCGTAATAGCGGTTTATTTGGGAGGACAGGCTGATACAAAGGCCAGCCATTTCCGATTCCAAACCATGGGGTTGATGTCAGAATTGCCGGGTCGATTTGTTCGGGGTAGTTGAGTTGATCTTCAATGATAGCAGCAGCGATTTTTTCTGAAGAAACTTGATAAGAT
Source organism: Gammaproteobacteria bacterium GWF2_41_13 (assembly GCA_001801315.1). Taxonomy (GTDB): domain Bacteria; phylum Pseudomonadota; class Gammaproteobacteria; order UBA12402; family UBA12402; genus UBA12402. The sequence continues at coordinate 7,681 of MGXI01000057.1, forward strand.
CCCCAATAAATTTGTTTCATGCGGGCGTCTAGCATCGGCATTATGTGAATCGCCTGATAACGCCGAAAAGCTTGTTGCGCTAAAGCGGCTAATGTGGAGACCGGCGTTATAGGTATATTTTTTGCAAAGGCGATGCCTTGTGTAATGGCGGCTGCAATGCGAAGTCCTGTGAATGCGCCAGGACCTGCGCCAAAAGCAAGACATGAAATATCGGTCAAATGAAGGCTTGTCTCAGTGAGTAGTTCCTGAATCATAGGTAAAATATAGTGTGTTTGCTGTTGAGGTGCTAATTGGCTGCGCTCAATTATCTCACCGTTCATTAAAAGCGCTGCCGAGCATAGCGCGGTAGATGTGTCGAGGGCGAGAATGATGGGATGAGAAGTCGTCATAGAGATTGCGGCGTCGAAATAAAGAATTTTTTAACGTCTTCTGGGTTTTGAGTACATCGCATTTTCGGTAAGCTGCTTAAAAATACTTTCCCATAAGAGCGGGTTTGTAATCGCGGGTCGCAAATGACCAAAATGCCGGTATCGTTTTGATCTCGAATGAGGCGACCTAATCCTTGCTTTAAACTGATCACTGCTTGAGGGAGTTGATATTCATAAAAGGGTTCTCCGCCGCGCTTTCGAATATGATTGAGTCGGGCTTTCATGATCGGATCGCCCGGGGAAGCGAAGGGTAGTTTATCAATGATGACGCAAGACAAGGTTTCGCCGCGAATATCGACACCTTCCCAAAAACTACTCGTGCCTAATAAAATAGCATTACCTAAGGTGCGAAATTGTTCCAGCAATTTTGTTTTTGGCTGTTCGCCTTGAACGAGGAGAGGATAGTTGATAACAGGCCTTAGAATTTGTTCTGCTTCATAAAGTGCTCGAAAACTGGTGAATAAGAAAAACGCCCGACCTCGACTGTATTGTAAAATCGGCATCATGGTTTCGGTGATGATTTTTGTATATTCTCGGGCGCTGGGATCAGGCATATTTTTGGGAAGATAAAGCAACGCTTGTTTTTGAAAATTGAAAGGGCTTGCGAGCTTTAATGATTTAGCTGCCGTCAACCCCATTTGGTTAGAGAAATATTGAAAATCGTTTTGGTGTGTCGCTATCGTAGCTGAGGTGAAAATCCAAGGGCAATTATAATGATTCATGTATTTTATAAAATGCTGCGCGATATTTAGGGGCGTTGCATTTAATGTGAAGTGTCGTTTAAAGGTTTCAAACCACTGGATGACATCTTGCGCCTCGTTTTTTTCGGTTAGACTTTTGAGCTTATCGGCAAGGGTATTCGCACGACGGTGGCAGTTTTCTAATTCTGCGCTACGGGTTCTGGCGATCTCTAGCCAACTTTTTGCTTGATTAAAAGTGAAAGAAAGTTGTGCTAATGCTTTTTGAATTTTCTCGCTGTTTCGAATATCTTCCCAGGTGCCACGCAGGGTTTGTTCAGTACCAAAAGCCAATCGAAAATCTAAGGCGGATTTTTCGAGCGAATCCGCGAGCGTGCTCAAGGATTTCATGTCGCGTGCGCTGACCATGTATTCACGTTTAATGTCACGTGCTAATTCGGTGATTTGTTTAGCGGATAAGGTTTCGCCAAAAAAGTTAGCCGCCGTTTCGGGTAACTGATGTGCTTCATCAAAAATAACCGCGCCCACATTCGGTAATAATTCCCCAAAACCCTGATCCTTTAAAACCAAATCGGCCATCAATAAATGGTGATTGACGACTAAAATATCAGCGGCTTGAGCTTTTTGTCTTGCTTTAGCTAAAAAGCATTTTTCATATTGATCGCAATTTGCACCAAGACAGGCGTCACTATTGCTCGTGACATGTGGCCAAACAGAAGCGTCCTCAGGCAAATACGATAAATCACTGGTTTCACCTGTTTTTGTTGTTTTACTCCAGGTGGCGACCAGCGTTAATTCTTGAGCGGTTTCTTTGGAGAGGAATAAACCTTCTTGTTGGCAGCGATTGAGTCGGCGCCAGCACAAATAATTCGCACGACCTTTCAGTAAAGCGGTTTTGCAAGTGGTCGCGAGCGCTTTGGCGACGAGAGGCAAATCTCGAAGAAATAACTGTTCTTGTAAATTTTTAGTGCCTGTCGAGATAATGGCTTTTCGATGCGACAATAATAGCGGAATGAGATAGGCGAATGTTTTGCCTGTTCCTGTGCCGGCTTCGATGATGATTTGTGCTTGGTTCGCAATGGCCAGCGCAATCTGTTCGGCCATCTGCTGCTGTTCTACGCGGCACTGAAAGCCGGGAATTACGCGGCCGAGAGGGCTTTGCGCTGAAAAAACTTGTTGAACTTGATGGACGAAAGCGTCTTGCATGTGTTTGTTTCATATTGATGTCAAGGAAGCGCTATTCTAAAGAGATTGGGCCAATACTGCTAAAGCTTTTTGACGAATTTTTTGTAACTACTCAGCAGGCTCGTAGGAACGTTCTTGCATTATCACGATCTTAGATTTTCGCAGGGTGTTAGATTTTCGCAGGGTGACAAGTTCAAAATTCTCAGGCAAAATGCACGGGTTTTTATAACCAAAAGAGATTCAATTATGGATATAACAGAAATCCGAAAACTCATTAAGCTTATGAAAGAAGCCAATATGGGCGAAATCGAAGTCAAAAAAGGGGATGAATCTATTCGTATCAAGCAAGTTGATAATCATCATTTCCAGTATCAAACCACGCCGCAAAATTATGCACCTTTGAGTATTCCAGAAGAACAAATAGCCAAAATGCCATCAACCACAACCCTGGCGACAACGATTACCACACCACAATCGCACGATGGTAAAAATACTATTAATTCGCCGATGGTGGGTACGTTTTATTTGACGGCTTCCCCAGGAGCCAAACCATTCGTCGAAGTAGGACAGCGTATTAAACGAGGTGATGTATTGTGTATTGTGGAAGCTATGAAGATGTTTAATCAAATTGAGTCCGATCGTGGTGGTATTGTGAAAGCAATTTTAGTCGAGACGGGTCAGCCGGTTGAATATGACCAACCACTTTTTGTGATAGAAGCGGACTGACTTATTAAGGAATTTCATTAATGTTGAAAAAAGTACTGATTGCCAATCGTGGCGAAATTGCGTTACGTATTTTGCGAGCTTGTAAAGAATTAGGGGTTCAAACAGTCGCTGTGCATTCAGCAGCTGATCGTGATTTAATTCATGTTAAATTGGCTGATGAATCCGTTTGTATTGGTTCTGCGCCGGTACAGAATAGTTATTTAAATATTCCAGCGATTATTAGTGCGGCTGAAATTACGAATGCGTCTGCCATTCACCCGGGATATGGATTTTTGGCAGAAAATGCTGATTTTGCTGAACAAGTTGAAAAAAGTGGATTTGTCTTTATTGGCCCTCGTCCTGAATCGATTCGACTGATGGGCGATAAAATTTCTGCCATTAATACCATGAAGAAATTCGGTGTGCCGTGCGTACCAGGTTCTCATGCGCCGATTCAAGAAGATGCTGAGGCAATTCGTATTGCGAAAGAAATCGGATTTCCGGTGATTATTAAATCGGCCGGTGGTGGTGGTGGTCGCGGCATGCGTGTTGTACATAAAGAAAAAGATTTGGCCCATTCGATTACCTTGACGCGCACTGAGGCGAAGAGTTCATTTGGTAATGATACCATTTATATCGAGAAATTTTTAGAGCACCCGCGACATATTGAATTTCAAATTTTGTCGGATGGACAAGGTAAAGCTGTGCATTTGGGCGAACGAGATTGTTCCATTCAGCGTCGCCATCAGAAAATTCTCGAGGAAGCGCCAGGATTGCATTTAACGAAAGAGCAACGCGATAAAATCGGTAAATTGTGTGTAAAAGCGTGTGTGGAAATGAATTATCGTGGAGTGGGGACGTTTGAATTTCTTTATGAAGATGGCGAATTTTATTTTATCGAAATGAATACGCGTATTCAGGTTGAGCATCCGGTGACAGAGTTGATTACTGGATTGGATATTGTACATGAGCAGTTACATGTCGCTTCCGAACGACCACTGCCCTATAGTCAGTCGGATATTCGGTTTAAAGGTCATGCGATTGAATGCCGTATTACGGCGGAAGATCCGCAGACGTTTTTACCCTCACCGGGAAAAATTACGTTGTATCATGCGCCAGGTGGACCTCATGTGCGCGTAGACTCACATATTTATTGCGGTTACACCGTGCCAACGTTTTATGATTCGATGATCGGTAAGATTATTACGTATGGTGAGACACGTGAATCTGCCATTGCGCGAATGTTGAATGCGCTCGATGAAATGGTGATTGATGGGATTAAAACGAATATTGCTTTGCAACAGAAAATTTTGCAAGATCCTATTTTTCAAAAAGGGCAGACAAACATTCATTATCTTGAAAAGACGTTGGTATTATAAATCAATTTTCATGGGATAGCCTTCTTCGCTACCGCGTCTTCGCCATCTCATCTTTTCGCGTTTTTTGAGAGTATGATATAATTTTAATTCTGTTTGAGTATTAATTAGGAATTAATGATATGACTGATCCCGTCGTCACTTTAGATGAAAATGAACTCATTTTGCAGCGCAAGAAAAAATTAAACACTTTGCGTGAACAAGGCAATGCGTATCCTAATCAATTTCGTCATACGGCATTCATCGGTGATTTGCATCAGCAGTATGCGCATTTAACGGCGGAAGCGTTGGCCGAAACTAAAATCTCCGTGGCAATCGCCGGACGGATTATGTTGCGTCGATTGATGGGTAAAGCCAGTTTTTCGCAAATCCAAGATATGTCGGGGCGTATGCAGATTTACTTGCGTAAAGAAGATTTAAAAGAAGGCGTTTATGATCTATTTAAAGAATGGGATTTGGGCGATATCATCGGAGTAGAAGGATTTATTTTTAAAACAAAAACAGGTGAACTGTCGATTCATGCACAAAAAATAGTATTATTAACTAAATCGCTGAGACCTTTGCCGGACAAATTTCATGGATTAGCGAATAAAGAAACTTGTTATCGCCAGCGTTATTTAGATTTAATTGCGAATGAAGCATCACGTCGTATTTTCGTGATGAGATCGAAGATTGTCGAAGGTATTCGTCAATACTTAGCGCGTCATCGTTTTATTGAGGTTGAAACACCGATGATGCAAGTGATCCCAGGCGGCGCCGCAGCAAAACCTTTTGTGACACATCACAATGCGCTCGATATGCCGATGTATTTGCGTATTGCACCAGAATTGTATTTAAAACGTTTAGTTGTTGGTGGATTTGAACGCGTGTTTGAATTGAATCGAAATTTTCGTAATGAGGGTGTATCGACACAGCATAATCCAGAATTCACGATGCTTGAGTTTTATATGGCCTATGCGGATTATCAGGATCTCATGAATTTTACCGAGGATCTTTTTAAAACATTGGCGCTCGATATTTTCGGGACAACTAAAGTACCTTATCAGGATATTGTTTTTGATTTTGAGAAACCTTTTGCGCGTATGGCGTTGCGGGATTCTGTTTTGCATTACAATCCGGATATTCAAGCGAGCGATATTGATACCCTTGAATCGGCAAGACGACTCGCAGAAAAATTAGAATTGACCATTGAGCCCGCATTTGGGTTAGGTAAAATTCAAACTATGATTTTTGAGAAAACAGTTGAACATCATCTATTACAGCCGACGTTTATTACCGCTTATCCGG
>MGXI01000058.1 GCA_001801315.1 Gammaproteobacteria bacterium GWF2_41_13
TGAATGATTAAAGATAAGGGTGAATAACGTGGCGTTAAAACTCGAGCAAAAACGAGAGATAGTCGCCGAAGTAGCCGAACAAGCAGCGCAAGCTTTGTCAGCAGTTACTGCTGATTATCGTGGATTGACTGTCTCTGAAATGAACGAGCTTCGCAAGAAGGCTCGCGAAAGCGGCATTTATCTACGAGTTGTTCGCAATACGTTAGCTAAACGTGCGTTAGAGGGAACGGTCTTTACCTGTTTAAATGATATATTAAGCGGGCCTTTATTGTTGTTTTTTGGAAAAGATGAGCCGGGCGCTGTGGCGCGATTGGTTCGTGACTTTATCAAAGAACATGAGCAATTAAAGGTGACAGGGTTATCTGTCAGCGGGCAATTTCTTTCCGCAGACAATTTAGAGGCAGTTGCAAAATTACCATCACGCGAAGAAGCGCTATCTATCTTGATGGCCGTGATGAAAGCACCTATCACTAAATTTGTCAGAACATTGGCAGAACCGCATGCAAAATTAGCGCGTACACTCGCGGCTATTCGTGATACGAAACAAGTAGCATAAACTTTTTATTATTAAGGGGAATATTTATGGCTAAACTGTCGAAAGATGATATTTTACAAGCAATTTCCGATATGAGCGTGATGGAAATTGTTGAATTGATCAAAGATATGGAAGAAAAATTTGGTGTTTCAGCTGCCGCTGCAGCAGTGCAAGTTGCTGCGCCAGCCGCAGCCGCTGCTGTTGAAGAGCAAACCGAATTTAAAGTGATGATGACAAGCTTTGGCGCTAACAAAGTGGGCGTTATCAAAGTCATTCGCGAACTGACAGGCCTTGGCTTGAAAGAAGCGAAAGATCTCGTTGAAGGGATACCAGCGACCGTGAAGGAAGGTATCAAGAAAGACGAAGCGGAAAGCATCAAGAAAAAGCTTGAAGAAGCTGGCGCAACCGTCGAGATTAAATAATTACTCATTTTGATTGAGTATAAAACAAGCGGGCATTAAAACGAGGCTGGGATTTCAAGAGGAACTTGACTGTTTTCTCTTGAAATTTTGGCGGTTTTGTGTCCCGCCTGTTGCTATTTTAGGGTGTTTGTTTAACCAGTTAGATTTATTCTGGGCTTACGCGAAAAAACAAGAGGTATGATAAAAGCGAGCGGACAACCGAAATTTATAAATGATAAATGAGGGTTGCGAGTGAGTTTTTAATGCGCCAAATCGATTGTTTTTCGCGTAAGCCCAGGTGTTGTTAATTCTTTTGTTTGAGGTTTGAAATAATGTCTTCAATTACAGCTGCTGTCATGACCAATACCGAGAAAAAGCGCGTAAGAAAAGCGTTCGGCCGATACACGAATGTTGTGGAAGCGCCGCCGCTGTTACAAATGCAGCTCGATTCTTATGAAAAATTTTTACAGCGATATGTCAAATCTGAAACTCGAGAAGATTACGGGTTACAAGGCGCCTTTAAATCAGTTTTTCCGATTGAGAGCTATTCAGGGCTCGTGCGTTTGGAATACGTTGATTATATTTTAGGGGATTCTCTTTTTGATGTTCGAGAATGTCGTTTGAGAGGATTGACGTACGCAGCACCGCTACGCTTACGTGTTCGATTGGTCTTGTTCGAAAAAGACGCGCACGGCGAGAAAAAAATCAAAGACATTAAAGAACAAGAAGTTTATATGGGTGAACTGCCATTAATGACGGAACATGGTAGCTTCGTCGTGAATGGCATTGAGCGTGTTGTTGTTTCCCAATTGCATCGTTCTCCGGGTGTGTTTTATGACCATGATCGAGGCAAAACGCATTCGTCGGGAAAATTGCTCTATTCCGCCAGAATTATTCCTTATCGTGGATCATGGCTTGATTTTGAATTTGATCCCAAGGATTGTTTGTACTTTCGTATCGATCGAAGGCGAAAATTGCCTGTGACGATCTTGTTAAGAGCTTTGGGTTTTTCGACAGAAGAAATTTTAAATTTATTCTTCGTGAAAGATACATGGCACTACGATCATGGTGTTTGGAAATTAGATTTAGTCCCGGAACGATTGCGCGGTCAAATTGCCAGTTTTGATATTATGAACAAACAGGGCAAAGTGATTATCGAAAAAGGCCGTCGTATTACGGTTCGACATATTCGCGAATTAGAACAAGCGAAAATAAATAAATTAGAAATCCCTGATGATTTTATTGTGGGGCGCGTGGTAGCGACAAGCATTGTCAATGCAGATCAAGAAGTGATTATGCCTGCTAATACAGAAATCACGGCGGAGATGCTAGCGAGTTTTCCAGAAGCTGGGGTGAATTCTTTCCGTACACTGTATATCAATGAATTTGATCACGGTTCTTATATTTCTGATACCTTGCGTATCGATCCTACGACAAGTCCATTAGAAGCATTGATTGAAATTTATCGTATGATGAGACCAGGCGAGCCACCGACCAAGGAGACGGCAGAAGGGCTGTTTAAAGGGTTATTCTTTTCTTTCGATCGATATGATTTATCGACGGTTGGGCGCATGAAATTTAATAGTCGAGTAGGTCGAAAAGAGAGCACTGGTTCTGCGACATTGACACCAGAAGATATTATCGATGCCTTGCGGGTGTTAATTGATATTCGCGATGGGAAAGGCGCCGTTGATGATATTGATCATTTAGGGAATCGTCGTATTCGTAGTGTGGGAGAAATGACTGAAAACCAATTTCGTATGGGATTGGTGCGCGTTGAACGCGCAGTAAAAGAACGGTTGAGTATTGCTGAAATAGAAAATTTAATGCCACAAGATTTGATTAATGCAAAACCGATCTCCGCGGCGATTCGAGAGTTTTTTGGGACCAGCCAATTATCTCAATTCATGGACCAAAATAATCCTTTATCTGAAGTGACCCATAAGCGCCGCATTTCAGCGCTAGGCCCGGGCGGCCTAAACCGTGATCGAGCGGGATTTGAAGTCCGGGATGTGCACCCCACCCATTATGGACGTATTTGTCCGATTGAAACGCCAGAAGGCCCGAATATTGGATTAATCAGTTCCTTGGCAGTTTATGCGCAGTGTAATGAGTATGGTTTTTTAGAAACACCTTGTCGAAAAGTGGTGCATGGGAAAATTACCGATGAAATCGTTTATTTATCGGCGATTGAAGAAGGCCAATATTTTATTGCCCAGGCCAGCGCACGCTTAGACAAACAAGGCCATTTACTAGATGATTTAGTTCCTTGTCGATACAATAATGAATCGACTTTTACGACTAAAGATAAAGTGCAATTTATCGATGTCTCTCCGCAACAGCTCGTCTCCATTGCAGCCGCATTAATTCCATTTTTAGAGCATGATGATACCAGTCGTGCGTTGATGGGTTCCAATATGCAGCGTCAAGCGGTACCTTTAATTCGAAGTGAAAAGCCGTTGGTTGGGACAGGCGTTGAGCGGCTCGTCGCAAAAGATGCGGGTGCCGTCGTTACGGCGAAAAGAGGAGGTATTGTTGATTCCGTTGATGCGAGTCGTGTTGTGATTCGTGTGAATGAAAAAGAAACGGAAGAAAACGAGACGGGCGTCGATATTTACAATTTGATTAAATATTCCAGATCCAATCAAAACACGTGCATAAACCAAATCCCCTTGGTTCGACAAGGCGATGCCATTGTGAAAGGAGACGTCTTGGCGGATGGTCCATCGACTGATATGGGTGAGTTGGCGCTTGGTCAGAATTTGTTGGTCGCTTTTATGCCGTGGAATGGATATAACTTTGAAGATTCTATTTTAATTTCCGAGCGAGTGGTCGAAGAAGATCGCTTTACCTCTGTTCATATCGAGGAATTAACTTGTATTTCCCGCGATACCAAATTAGGGTCGGAAGAAGTGACGGCGGATATTCCCAATATCGGCGAAAGCGCTTTATCAAAGTTGGATGAAGCGGGGATTGTTTATTTGGGTGCCGAAGTGAAAGCGGGTGATATTTTGGTTGGTAAGGTCACGCCGAAAGGAGAGACGCAATTATCGCCTGAAGAGAAATTACTTCGTGCGATTTTTGGTGAAAAAGCATCCGATGTTAAAGATTCATCTTTACGCGTGCCGACTGGGATGAGCGGGACAGTGATCGATGTTCAAATCTTTACGCGAGATGGCGTTGAAAAAGATGAACGTGCATTACGTATTGAAGAAGAAAAATTAGCGAAAGTTAAAAAAGATCTAGCTGACGAATTTCGTATTCGAGAGCACGATATTTATGCGCGCGTCGAAAAAATGTTGCTTAATCATATTGTCAAAGGCGGTCCGGAAAAAATCAAATCAGGTGCGAAAGTGACAAAAGATTATCTCGCGCAAGTACCAAGACAGCGTTGGTTTGAAATTCGTTTAAAAGATGACGTAGCGAGTAAACAATTAGAAGCAGTCGAGAGACAATTAAAACATTTGCGAGAAGAATACGATAAAAAATTCGCTGTACAAAGCAAGAAAATTACTCAGGGCGACGATTTGGCGCCTGGCGTTTTGAAGATTGTTAAAGTGTATATGGCGGTTAAGCGACGCATTCAACCGGGTGATAAGATGGCCGGTCGACATGGTAACAAGGGCGTTATTTCATTGATTGTGCCAGTCGAGGATATGCCTTATTTGGAAGATGGTACCCCTGTTGATGTGGTATTGAATCCATTGGGTGTTCCGTCTCGAATGAATATTGGGCAAGTACTTGAGACGCATTTAGGATGGGCATCAAAAGGATTAGGCCTTAAGATTGGACGCATGCTTGAAGAGAAACAAAAAGTTGAATCAACTCGAAAGTTGTTGGATAAAATTTACAATAAAGACAGCGTTAGTAAAGTTAAGTTCGATGATTTGACAGATCAACAAATCATCGAATTGGCTGGCAATCTCAAAGGGGGGGTGCCTATGGCGACTCCTGTTTTTGATGGTGCTAATGAAGGACAAATCAAAGAACTGTTAAAGATGGCGGATTTGCCGGTGAGTGGTCAGACGATGTTGCGCGATGGCCGAACTGGTAATACTTTCGATCGACCCGTCACGGTTGGGTATATGTATATCCTGAAATTGAACCATCTTGTTGACGATAAAATGCATGCTCGCTCGACAGGATCGTATAGTTTAGTCACTCAACAGCCCTTAGGCGGAAAAGCACAATTTGGTGGCCAACGTTTCGGAGAAATGGAAGTTTGGGCGTTAGAAGCTTATGGCGCCGCTTATACATTACAAGAAATGTTGACAGTAAAATCAGATGATGTGGCTGGTCGAACGAAGATGTATAAAAACATTGTTGATAATAACCATTCGATGGATCCTGGTATGCCAGAGTCTTTTAACGTTTTGGTTAAGGAAGTTCGATCATTGGGCATTGATGTTGAATTGGAGCACGATTAAAAATCAAGATATCCCCAAGGGGATCAACAGCATGAACATAGCGTTTTAATTACGAAGAGGGTACAACTTTGAAAGATTTATTAAACTTGATTACGCAGCCAGATCAATATACAGACATTAATGCTATTCGTATTGGGCTTGTTTCGCCGGACATGATTCGTTCCTGGTCTTACGGGGAAGTCAAAAAAGCGGAAACTGTGAATTATCGAACGCATCGTCCTGAACGGGATGGATTGTTTTGTGCGAAAATTTTTGGCCCGATCAAAGATTATGAATGTCTGTGCGGTAAATATAAACGGCTCAAACATCGTGGTGTTGTTTGCGAAAAATGCGGCGTTGAAGTGACAGTAGCCAAGGTTCGTCGAGAACGGATGGGTCATATCGAACTAGCGTGTCCAGTAGCGCATATTTGGTTTTTACGATCATTGCCTTCTCGTATTGGGCTATTGCTTGATATGACGTTGCGCGATATTGAGCGCGTTCTTTATTTCGAAGCATTTGTCGTGGTGGATCCGCAAGAGACTGATTTAATCAAAGGTCAGTTGTTGACAGACGATGCATTTTTAGATGCGATTGAAAAATATGGTAATGCCTTTGAAGCAAAAATGGGCGCGGAGGCCATTCAAAAATTGCTGTTAGATTTAAACTTGCAAGAAGAAGCTGAAAAATTACATGATGAGATCGCAAGTACAAGCTCAGATACAAAACTAAAGAAACTGAGCAAACGATTGAAACTGATTGAGGCTTTTTTAGAATCGGGCAATCATCCTGATTGGATTATTTTGACTGTATTGCCGGTATTGCCGCCCGATCTTCGACCTTTGGTGCCTTTAGAAGGTGGCCGATTCGCAACATCGGATTTAAATGATTTATATCGACGCGTGATTAATCGAAACAATCGGTTGAAACGATTGCTGGAATTGAACGCCCCAGACATTATTGTGCGTAATGAAAAACGCATGTTACAAGAGGCGGTGGATGCGTTATTAGATAACGGTCGACGTGGTCGGCCGATTACAGGGACGAATAAACGGCCGCTGAAATCATTAGCCGATATGATTAAAGGTAAGCAAGGACGTTTCCGTCAAAACTTGCTGGGTAAGCGAGTTGACTATTCAGGCCGATCGGTCATCGTCGTTGGGCCCACGCTCAAATTGCATCAGTGTGGGTTGCCAAAACGTATGGCATTAGAGTTATTTAAACCCTTCATTTTCAGTAAATTACAATTTCAAGGTCTTGCTTCAACCATCAAAGCGGCGAAAAAAATGGTTGAAAACGAGGAGCCAATTGTCTGGAATATTTTGGAAGAAGTTATCCGAGAGCATCCGGTATTGTTAAACCGAGCACCGACTTTGCACCGATTGGGTATTCAAGCATTTGAGCCGATTTTGGTCGAAGGAAAAGCAATCCAATTACATCCTTTGGTTTGTACGGCTTATAACGCGGACTTTGACGGAGACCAAATGGCCGTTCACGTGCCGTTAACATTAGAAGCCCAGTTGGAAGCACGCGCATTAATGATGTCGACGAACAATATTTTATCTCCCGCGAATGGCGAGCCCATTATTGTTCCGACGCAAGACGTCGTATTAGGCCTCTACTATATGACGCGCAACAAAGCCAATGCCAAAGGGGCAGGCATGATATTTTCTGATGTTACTGAAGTGCGGCGTGCTTATGATAGCGGCGCTGTCGATCTTCAGGCGAGCGTTAAAGTGTGTTTAGATGGGATGCTCACAACAACAAAAGTGGGCGGACAGTCAGAAAAAAATCAGCTGGTTGAGACAACAGTCGGCCGAGCTTTACTCAAAGAAATTTTACCTGAAAACCTGCCTTTTGAGCTCATTAATAAAACATTAACGAAAAAAGCCATTTCCTCATTAGTTAATGCATGTTATCACCGCGTCGGATTAAAGGCGACCGCCATTTTTGCCGATAAATTGATGTATACAGGTTTTGCTAATGCAACGCGTTCCGGTATTTCTATTGGCGTTGATGATTTGTTGGTGCCGAAAGAAAAATCAAGCATTATTGATAAAGGCGAAGAAGCCGTCAAAGAAATTGAACGACAATACGCTTCGGGTTTATTAACACAGAGCGAACGTTATAACATGGTGATCGATATTTGGTCTCGTGCGAATGATCAGGTCGCCAAAGCTATGATGGACAATATTGCGCATGAGCAAATTACCGACACGTCTGGAAAAACATTGACTCAGGAGTCTTTTAACTCAATTTATATGATGGCGGATTCTGGTGCGAGAGGTTCTGCTGCACAGATTCGACAATTAGCGGGTATGCGAGGATTGATGGCGACGCCCGATGGTTCGATTATCGAAACACCGATTACCGCAAATTTCCGCGAAGGGTTAAACGTGTTGCAATACTTTATTTCAACACACGGCGCACGAAAAGGATTAGCAGATACCGCGTTAAAAACAGCCAACTCAGGTTACTTGACGAGACGATTAGTAGATGTTGCTCAAGATTTAGTGGTGACCGAACCGGATTGCGGCACATTAAATGGATTGATGGTTACTCCATTGATTGAAGGAGGAGATATCGTTGAGTCATTGCGTGATCGTGTGCTAGGCCGTGTTGTGGCTGAAGATGTAATTATTCCCGGGACGAAGCAGGTATTAATGGACAGGGGGACATTGATTGATGAAGCCTTGGCGGATCAATTAGAAGATTATTCTATTGATGCCATTAAAGTGCGGTCGGCTATTACTTGCGATACGCGCTATGGTATTTGCGCTGCTTGCTATGGGCGAGATCTGGCTCGCGGGCATTTGGTTAATGTAGGTGAAGCGGTGGGTATTATCGCCGCTCAATCAATTGGTGAACCGGGTACTCAGTTGACGATGCGTACATTCCATATTGGTGGCGCAGCTTCCCGAACGACTGTGACCAGCAATATTCAGGTGAAATCAAAAGGCACGATCAAACTGCATAATGCAAAAATTATTCAACAAGAGAGTGGGAATTTTGTTGTTGTGTCTCGCTCGGGGGAACTGACGGTATTGGATGCTCAAAATAGAGAACGTGAGCGTTATAAAGTTCCTTATGGTGCGACATTAACCATTGTTGACGGTCACGCCGTAGAGGCGGGGCAAGTTGTCGCTAGCTGGGATCCTCATGCACACCCGATTATTTCAGAAGCGCAAGGATTTATTAAATTTGTGGATATGATCGAAGACGTTACGATGAATCGACAAACGGATGAAATCACAGGGTTGAGTACGATCGTGATTATTGATCCTAAACAGAGAGGTATTTCTCGAAAGGATTTAAAACCGCTGATTAAATTAGTGGATAAACACGGGCATGACTTAAATTTACCGGGAACTACTATTCCTGCGCAATATTTTTTACCGACAGCGGCTATTGTGACGGTTGAAGATGGTGCAGCGATTGGATCGGGTGATGTTGTTGCAAAAATCCCGCAAGAGACTTCTAAGACAAGAGATATTACCGGTGGTTTGCCTCGCGTTGCCGATTTGTTTGAAGCGCGCAAACCAAAAGACTCGGCGGTATTAGCAGAAATTAGTGGAATCGTTAACTTTGGCAAAGAAACCAAAGGGAAGCGACGACTGATGATTACTCATTCGAATGGGGATGTTCATGAAGAATTGATCCCGAAGTGGCGTATGTTGAGCGTATTTGAGGGCGAGCACGTTGAGAAAGGTGAAGTTATTTCGGAAGGCGAGGCGAACCCTTATGACTTGCTGCGATTGATCGGCGTGAATGAAGTCGCGAATTATATCGTCAATGAAGTGCAAGATGTTTACCGATTGCAAGGTGTAAAAATCAGTGATAAACATATCGAAGTTATTATTCGTCAAATGCTAAAGAAAGTGATCGTTTCCCATCCGGGCGATACGCATTACTTAAAAGGAGAGCAAGTAGATCGTGCTCGAATTTTAGAAAAGAATGACGAAATGTTTGCGCAAGGCAAAGAGCCTGCTCAATTTGAGCCTGTGTTATTGGGCATTACAAAAGCTTCTTTGGCTACAGAGTCATTTATTTCGGCCGCGTCATTTCAAGAAACGACCCGTGTGTTTACAGAATCGTCGGTTCAAGGGAAACGCGATTATTTGCGCGGGCTCAAGGAAAATGTGATGGTGGGGCGCCTGATCCCGGCGGGTACAGGATTTGCTTATCATCAAGCGCGTTTAGCCCAACAGCGTCAGCTGCCTATTGCCGAAGAAGATAGTAAGAAATTGATGGTGCAGCAAGTGGAATCGGCGCTCAGTGAAGCATTAATCTCGGCCGATAAAGAGCAAGCTGAAAAGAAAAAAGCGAATAAGTCGGAAAAGTAATTTCCCAGTTGAGATTTTGAGGATCCAAAATCTGAGCGTTCTTGCGAACGCCACCGAAGACTAAAAGGCGAAGAGTATAACTCATAAAATAGGATGTGTTATGCGCCGGTTGCAAGAAGAGAGGATGCGTTAGTTAAAATTAAATTTTGCTTGAAAATTTGTCTTGACTTCGCTTGGGTTGATCAATAGAATCCAGCCTCTTTGCATCGCTTGATGGCGTGCTATTGCATCAGTTGAATGATGTCAGCATGATGAGAATAAGCGAGATGTATAGTATTAGAAGATAAGTGAGTTGGTTAGATGCCCCGTAAATTTGGGGCGTTTGATAAAGCATTAAAGAGATAAAATATTCCAAAGAATGGGTTTTGATTATGGCAACAATTAGCGCTTATGCAGTAGGTCGGCAAAAACGATCCGTAAAACCAAAAAAATCTAAAGCACCTGCTTTAGTAAAATGCCCTCAAAAAAGGGGCGTATGCGTGCGTGTTTATACAACGACACCTAAAAAACCTAATTCAGCCCTTCGTAAAGTGGCTCGTGTGCGATTGACAAACGGCATGGAAATCAGTGCTTATATTGGTGGTGAAGGTCATAATCTTCAGGAGCATTCAGTCGTTTTAGTCCGCGGTGGGCGCGTTAAAGATTTACCCGGTGTTCGATATCATATCGTTAGAGGCAGCTTAGATTCGGCTGGCGTAGCTAATCGTAAGCAAAGTCGTTCAAAATATGGGGCGCGTAGACCCAAGGGTGAAAAGAAGTAAATTTTTATTCTATGTATCTTTATTAGTAGATGCGTAGCGGGGATCGAAAGATTAATTTTAAAAAGAATGGGATGTGTTTTATCGCGACAGCGATGATGTGAGAATGTTTACTTTTCGAGCGATTTTTGAAGATTTTTCGTCAAAAAAAACGCCGAAAGATAGACGTTTCCTGTTCTGGGAGTAGTAGAGGAAAATATTCATGGCCAGAAGAAGAGCAGCACCTAAACGTGAAATTTTACCGGATCCAAAATTTGGTAGTGAATTAGTTGCGCGTTTTGTGAATCATGTAATGATGTGCGGCAAAAAATCAACCGCCGAGAAAATTGTTTACGGCGCATTAGATAGCGCGTTTGATAAATTAAAAGGCAAGGTGAAAGATGAAGAGTTACCCTTGCTGGAAGAAGGCGAAGCGGGTGGAGAAGGCTCGATTTCTTTGAGAATTTTTAAGAAATCATTGGATGCTGTTTGCCCGACGGTTGAGGTGAGATCTCGACGTGTGGGCGGTTCTACTTATCAAGTGCCGGTAGAGGTGAGACCGAATAGACGTATTGCGCTAGCAATGCGTTGGTTAGTTGATGCGGCGAGCGGTCGAAATGAAAAAACGATGGCTTTGCGCTTGGCTGGTGAAATTATGGATGCATTTTATGGTCGTGGGACAGCGGTGAAAAAGAGAGAAGATACGCACCGCATGGCAATGGCAAACCAAGCCTTTGCTCATTTTAGATGGTAGTTTTTTTTGAAAGAGGAATGATATCGTGGCACGTATAACGCCGATCGAACAATATCGAAATATTGGAATTATCGCCCATATTGATGCGGGAAAAACAACTTCAACTGAACGCGTCTTGTTTTATACGGGCGTGTCTTATAAGTTAGGTGAGGTGCATGACGGTAATGCGGTAATGGATTGGATGGAACAAGAGCAAGAGCGCGGTATTACTATTACCTCGGCTGCTACGACTTGTTATTGGAGCGGCATGGCCCATCAATACAAAGAACACCGAATTAATATTATTGATACGCCCGGACACGTTGATTTTACCATCGAAGTGGAGCGTTCCATGCGTGTATTGGATGGCGCTGTTGTGATTTTTTGCGGCGTGGGTGGCGTGGAACCTCAGTCAGAGACTGTTTGGCGCCAGGCTAATCGTTACGGTGTTCCTCGCTTAGCGTTTGTTAATAAAATGGATCGTGTCGGCGCAGATTTTATGCGCGTTGTGGATCAAATTAAGAATCGATTAGGCTCTAACCCAATTGTTATGCAATTGCCGATTGGGACAGAAGACCAATTAAAGGGCGTGGTTGATTTAGTTAAAATGAAAGCGATTTATTGGGATGAAGAATCTCTTGGGGTGAAGTTTGAAGAGAAAGAAATTCCTGATGAAATGAAAGCCGAATGCAAAAAATATCATGATTTATTAGTTGAATCTGCTGCTGAAGCCTCTGAAGAAATGATGGAAAAATATCTCAACGGAGGTGTTTTATCGGTCGAAGACCTGACTAAGAGCCTGAGGAAACGAGTAATTGCTAATGAGGTTGTGCCAGTTTTTTGTGGCTCGGCCTTTAAAAATAAAGGCATTCAAGCGGTATTAGATGGCGTTATTGATTACTTACCCTCGCCGAGCGATATTCCTCCTGTAAAAGGTACGTTAGATGATGGGAACGACACCGTTG
This sequence comes from Gammaproteobacteria bacterium GWF2_41_13, assembly GCA_001801315.1. Taxonomy (GTDB): domain Bacteria; phylum Pseudomonadota; class Gammaproteobacteria; order UBA12402; family UBA12402; genus UBA12402. The sequence continues at coordinate 12,121 of MGXI01000058.1, forward strand.
TTTTTAGAAAAGCTGATGATACTGAACCATTTTCTGCACTAGCATTCAAAATTGCAACGGATCCATTTGTTGGTACACTAACTTTTATCCGAGTCTATTCGGGTAGCTTAAAGTCGGGCGACACTATTTATAACTCGATTAAACACCGACGTGAGCGAATTGGTCGAATTGTTCGTATGCACGCTAATCATCGAGAAGAAATCAAAGAAATTTTTGCTGGAGATATTGCGGCCTGCGTTGGATTAAAAGATGTTACGACGGGCGATACCTTAAGCGATCAAGATCAAATCGTTATTCTTGAGCGTATGGAGTTCCCGGAACCTGTTATTTCAGTGGCTGTTGAGCCAAAAACGAAAGCTGACCAAGAAAAAATGGGATTAGCTTTGTCAAAATTAGCCCAAGAAGATCCTTCTTTTAGAGTGCATACTGATGAAGAATCAGGTCAAACCATTATCGAAGGAATGGGTGAATTACATCTTGAAATTATTGTTGATCGTATGAAACGTGAATTTCACGTTGAATCCAATGTGGGTAAACCGCAAGTGGCTTATCGAGAAACGATTAAGAAAAGTATTGAGCAAGAAGGCAAATACATCAAGCAGAGTGGTGGACGCGGACAATATGGTCACGTTTACTTGCGTATCGAGCCAAAAGAAGCGGGTTCGGGATATGAATTTGTTAATGCCATTGTCGGCGGTGTTATTCCAAGAGAATACATTCCGGCGGTTGATAAAGGCGTTAAAGAACAAATGGAAAACGGCGTGATCGCCGGATATCCTGTGGTTGATGTGAAAGTGACCTTGTTTGATGGATCGTTTCACGAAGTGGATTCCAATGAAATGGCCTTTAAAATCGCGGGTTCTATGGCATTCAAAGAAGGGGCTAAAAAAGCCAGTGCGATTTTATTAGAACCGATCATGAAAGTTGTGGCCATTACACCCGAAGAATATATGGGTGATGTGATGGGTGATTTAAATCGTCGTCGAGGGTTGGTGAGCGGTATGGAAGATTCCCCAGCAGGAAAAGAAATTCATGCTGAAGTACCTTTGGCTGAAATGTTTGGATATGCCACTGATTTGCGATCTATGACGCAAGGCCGAGCAACCTATACGATGGAATTTTCACGTTATTGTGAAGCGCCAGCGAGTGTCGCTAAAGAAATTATTGAAAAAAGAAATTAATGTTTAACTAAAGAGGGTGAAGACATGGCGAGAGGAGTATTTCAGAGAACGAAGACGCACGTGAACGTGGGGACGATAGGGCACGTAGACCATGGTAAGACGACGTTGA
>MGXI01000059.1:0-8267 GCA_001801315.1 Gammaproteobacteria bacterium GWF2_41_13
GATGCGGGCGATCGGTTTAAGAAATCTTCGAAATCTTGATATTCCTGCACTGACGCAAATTCATGATAATCGAGCCCTGCTCGCTTCATTCTTTTATCGTCCAACGTAAATCCGAGTGGATGAATTAGATGAAGCGCGCTGCCCGTATTCGCACAAAGTCGAATAACATTGCCGGTATTCGGCGGGATTTCGGGTTCGCATAGTACAATATGAAATGTCGCAGACATAAACTAATTCGTCTTTAAAATAAAAGTTGCGGGGCCATCGTTACATAATTCGACTTGCATATCGGCACCAAACCGCCCTGTCTCGACAGCCGGATAAATCGCTTTAGCTTGCGCGACAAAATAGTTAAATAACGCTTCTCCGATGGCAGGCTCCGCTGCAGGCGTAAAGCTCGGTCGCATTCCTTTTTTTGTATCGGCTGCAATCGTAAATTGCGGCACCAAAAGCAATCCACCTTGAATATCTTTAAGTGACAAATTCATACGGTCATTTTGATCGGTGAAAACACGATAATTCAAAATACGTTCGAGCATTCGATCTGCATCGGACTCAGTATCTCCTCGTTCCACACCGAGTAAAACTAAAATGCCATGCGTAATTTTTCCAATAATTTTACCATCGACAGTCACGCTGGCATGTGTCACTCGTTGCAATACAACAACCATAAAATAAGCTCGTGTTGAAAAACGAGTGGTATGTTAAATCACCCGATCAATTAGCACAACATAAGCGGGGGAAATCAACTTATGTCGTTAACGCTTGTCGATGTTTATCCTTAAGCGGGATAATTGCTATCAAGGAAACGATCCCACAGAAAATTAAATAATAGCTAGGTGCAATAACATTATGAGTTTTTGCGATTAAGTATGTTGAAAATAAAGGCGCTAATCCGCCAAAAATAGCCATTCCGATATTGAACGAAAATGCCATGCCAGAATATCGCACGGCCGTTGGAAATAATTCAACGACGGCGCAAGCGCAAGCGCCGGTGATACATGCGCTCTGCACAGCAAAAATAATCATCACCAAAATAACATACTGAATGTGGTGTAAAGATAGCAAATAAAATAAGCCGTAGCTAAAAATGATCAAACCGATTGAACTCATCAATAAAATAAGTCGTCGTCCGATGATGTCAGATACATAACCGACGCCGATAGCACAAATTGAAAGTAAAATAATATTCGCTGTGTTTAATAAATTAATCGTATTTTTGGGATAATGCAAAATAGCAGTTAAATAAGTGGGCAAATATAAAAATGGCACAACGATAGTGCCTTGTAAAGAAGCGAGCGCAATGCCTTGAATGACGGTTCGCCAATGGTGTTTAAATAAGCTATAGAGCGGAAAGGTACGCGAAGTAAGTTGTTTTTGCATAGTGATAAAGACAGGTGTTTCAGCCATACTTTTGCGCAATCGATAGCTAATAAAACCTAAAATACCCCCTAAAATAAATGCAATTCTCCAGCCAAATAATGCAAAAACTTGAGCAGGAAAAATAAAAATTAATAACGCATAAACGGCAGAGCCTAATGCCATGCCGAAATTAATGCCAAAAAAAACAAACCCACTGACTAAACCGCGAGCAAAAGAGTTTACATGTTCTGTTGCAAAGACGATGGAACCTGATAACTCTCCGCCCAATGACAAGCCTTGCAAAACACGCAATAACGTCAATAGCACCGCCGCCCATATACCCAGTGTTTGATTAGTTGGTAATAAGCCGATTAAAAAAGTGGGTAGCGCCATCAGCATCAATGTCGAAACGAAAGGTTTTTTCCGGCCATATTTATCGCCAAAATGACTAAACAAAATACCGCCCAAAGGTCGAAGCAAATAACCAATTGCAAAAACTGCAAAAGCCTCCAATAATCCGATAATATTATTTTTTTGTGAAAAAAATAGTTGACTTAAGGTATTGGCGAAAAAAATGAAAATGATGAAATCGTAAAATTCGAGCATACCCCCTAAAGAAGACAAAAAAATAACTCGTTTTTCACTGCTGGAAAGATTTAGGCTAAACATAGTCCGTTCCTCGCGTGGGCTCTACTGATCGCTTTCAAAAAATTTACACACATGAAAAATTCATAGGTCAATTGAGATTTGGTTAAAGCTATAGTAGACGGCTCTGCAAAAGTGCAATACTAAAGAAGCGCCAATAAATTTAAGGGCACGCACAAGCGCGCCCTTAAATTAAGAGAAATCAATCCGCAGCGACGCCACATCACTCAATCTTGCTTTCCCTACGGCAAATAGTACATCGGATTAGGTAATTTGAATCCTTTATCTGCATAGCCACCCTTCAAATCACTGTATTGGTCGCCAATCGTTAAAAGAATATCATACCCCTGAGCCACGATCTCTTTACGCGCTTTTGTTTTGTATTGCGAGGCCGTCCACGGTTTTTCATCGTCCGATCGTAACCGTAACGCTGTCCATCCATTATAACCAAAGTGTTGCAATTCATCGGATACGCTATTTCTGAAAGATTCTGTGCGTCCCGTCACAATAAAAATGGCAATATGATGCGCTTTCGCAAAATTAAAAAGATCCAGCACGCCCGCGTTCACTGTGTCCATTGATTCTCCGGAGGCCGTATCAGAAAGATTGAGTCTTTTCATAATAGCTTCCGATGTATCATTAAAATCATCGGCTTTATTCAATCCAAATCGACAAATCATCGTATCGTCCACATCAAATACAATCGCCATTTTTTTAGAGGGGTCCTTGTTTTGCGCTAATCGTGAAACCAAATAAGCTTTTGCGCTTTCCGTCACCTTCTGCACATCGCGTTGATAGGCGCCAGATTGGTAATAGGTAACAACGGTTTGCTTCGCCAAATCTAAATTGGCCGGCTCACTCGCCCATAATAGAACAGGCAAAAAACAAAAAGAAATTAATATTGCGAGAAGGTATTTGTTGAATTTCATCATAAGAAAGCACCCTTTTTAGTTATTAAAATACGACTCGGAGCGTAGTTTAGTGCGCTTTAATTCAATTGGCCACTTTATTGAAAAGAAAATGTTAAAAAATTTGTAGCTACTCAGCGCGCTCGGAGGAACGATCTCAGCTGGGGAGTTACAAAAATTTTTCAATGACAACCCAACCTGATTTATTTTAGAATGCTTCTTTCGCCAACGATGAGCATTTTTATGATTTTATGTTTGGATATCGGGAATACACAAATTTTTGGTGGCGTTTATAAGAATGAACAACTGCGCCTATCCTTTCGATATGACTCAACATCTACCAGCACCTCCGATCAACTGGGTGTCTTTCTAAAAAGCGTATTGCATGAAAACTATATTGAACCGACCTCCATTAAAAAAATTGCTATCGGTTCCGTTGTTCCCTCGATTGACTATTCCATTCGCTCGGCTTGTATTAAATACTTTAATATTGAGCCTTTTATGCTATCGGCTTCCTCGCCTATGCCATTAACCATCAAAACAGAACATCCACATGAACTGGGCGCTGATTTAATCGCCACCGCCATAGGCGCTATGCGTCGATATCCTCAGCAAAATGTGATCATTGCTGATTTTGGCACGGCGACGACTTTTGCAGTCATTACGGCTTCACGGGAATATCTCGGTACGGTTATTTTGGCTGGCATGCGACTATCCATGCAGGCGTTAGGCAGCAATACCGCTAAGCTTTTCCCTGTCGAAATCGTCAAACCGACTCATGTGATTGGGAAAAATACAACTTGCAGCGTGCAATCCGGACTTTACTACGGCCATCTCGGCATTGTTCGAGAAATGATTGAACGAATCACGAAGGAAGCTTTTTCAAAAGAAGCGTCGCCTATTACCTTGGGCACAGGCGGATTTGTCCATATGTTTGAATCTGAAGCGCTTTTTACGGCGATCATTCCGAACTTGGTTTTGGAAGGACTCTTGTATTCTGTTGAGTCGCTATAAAAAATATCAACAATCATCAAGCAATGCTTGTAACCTGTCCTATGATCCTGTAAACTTCGCCCTCTTTTTGATAAAATAAGTTAAGTTTTAAGAAAAAATCTTCGGAGTCATTTTTAATGAGAACAGTAGTAGTAAAGCCTGAGGATATACAACGAAAGTGGTGTATCGTCGATGCAGAGGGCAAAATTTTAGGCCGAATGGCGACAGAAATAGCCAGGCGTTTACGGGGAAAACATAGACCCGAATATACGCCCAATATGGATTTGGGTGACTATATTATAGTCATTAATGCCAGCGGTGTTCGCGTAACGGCCAACAAAGCCAAACAAAAAATGTATCATTCTTATTCCGGTTATCCGGGTGGTCTTAAAAGCATCAGCTTTGAGAAATTGTTGGAAAAAGATCCCACCAAAATCATCGAAGAAGCTGTCAAGGGCATGTTGCCAAAAGGCCCACTGGGTCGAGCGATGTTCAAAAAGCTCAAAGTATATGCGGGGGCAGAACATCCTCATGCCGCACAACAACCTGAAGTTTTAAATATTGATAGCGAGTAACTCATGGCAACAAAAAAACAATCCAAAAAAGCCGTATATTATTACGGGACTGGCCGACGAAAAAGCTCTGTAGCCAGAGTATTTTTAAAGCGTGGCAAAGGTTTATTGACTGTTAACGGTCGTCCTCTCGAAGAGTATTTCAAACGAGAAACAGCCCGTATGATTGTTATGCAATCTTTACAAGCAGTCGATATGACGAGCAAAGTCGATTTAAAAATTACCACCCTGGGCGGTGGCTTAAGTGGGCAAGCGGGTGCCATTCGATTAGGTATTGCTCGAGCACTTGTTGCTTATGATGAAGAAGGCAGCACAACCTCTAAAACAGATGACACGGAAACTTCTTCTTTATCATTCCGTAAGAAACTTCGAGCAAAAGGTTTCTTAACGCGGGATGCCAGAGAAGTAGAACGTAAGAAAGTTGGTTTACACAAAGCGCGAAGAGCAACCCAGTTCTCTAAACGATAACGTTGGGTCATTATTCAAAAAATGGTGCCGAATAGTTATTGCTTTGAAGTTTCGCTTTTTAAAAAGAGGCATCTGGCCAGAACTGATACGGACAGATAAGGCACGAATAAGCCTTTAGCGAATTCGTGCAAACTTAAAATAAGGGTAACTCCCCAGCTGAGATCGTGACGATACAAGAACGTTCCTGCGAGCGTGCTGAGTAGTTACAAAATAAGTGAATTAGCGCGAGGAATAAACACGATGGCAGCACTCAATAACAAACGAGCGGCGATGACATTATATTCCGACTCCCAATTGGAAAGTCATCGAACACGAATCGTGTTAGCAGAAAAAGATATCACAACAGGAATCATCGAAGTTGATCGCTACGAAGAAGAAATGAAAGCGCTTACAAAAATCAACCCTTACCAGATGATCCCGACGCTGTTAGATCGCGATTTAGTCTTATATGATTCCAGAATCATCATGGAATATCTCGACGAGCGATTCCCTCATCCTCCTTTGTTACCGGTTTATCCCGTTGCACGAGCGAAATGCAGACTCATGATGTATCGCATCGATCAAGATTGGTATCCGCTGGTTAATACGATTTGCGAAGAAGATACTAAAAAAGCCGAGAAAGCTAGAAAGACATTACTCACCAGCCTGACCGATACCTTACCAGCCTTTGCAAAAACACCTTATTTCTTGAGCGATGAATTTTCTTTAGTCGATTGCTATATTACGCCCTTACTGTGGCGATTGCCCTTCCTCAAAATCGAATTACCAAAAACCGCTAAAGCGATCGCGAATTATGCAAAACGCGTTTTTACTCGCCCGGCTTTTCAACAAAGCCTGACCGATACTGAACGTGAAATGAATAAACTATGACGGCGACTATTCGATGCGCTTGCAGAAAGGTTCTTGTATCATCACGGCCTCAGATAGGGAGCTCTCTATGACACCGAACAAACCTTACCTATTACGAGCCATCTACGAATGGCTAGTCGATAATGATTGCACGCCTTTTCTTTTAGTAAACGCCGAACGTCGCGGCGTCCTTGTTCCGCGTCAATTTGTGAATAGAGAAGGGCAAATCATTTTAAATCTCAAGCCGGACGCCATTCGCCAGTTAAAAATTGCAAATTATGCGATTTCTTTTTCAGCCAGTTTTTCTGGCAATGTCGAAAGCATCCACATTCCCATGTCAGCCATTTTAGCGCTCTATGCCAAAGAAAATGGTGAAGGCATGTCTTTTGAGGAAGATCCTGACGATGACGACTCCGAAGATGGTTCTGAAACAGGAAAACCATTTTTACAGATAATCAAATAGCTTTTCAGCATTCCTCTCAACCGCACTCTGCTGTCTAATCGCCCATATGATGTGCTCTTTGACTAATTTTGTCGTCGTTTCCATTTTTTTATGTAGAGCCGCTAAAATACGTTCGTTTTTTGGAGAATTCCCCAAGGCAATGGCTATATTACGCTGCCAACATTCATAGCCAACTCGCCGAATCACCGACCCTTCAGTATGTGCTAAAAACGTTTCTTCACGCCAATCAAATAGCGCCAACAAATCCACTCGATCAAATACCTCACGTGGTTTAAAAAATGGATCGCATTCAACGACTTTGGGGCTCCATACACAATGTCGTAAACATTCATCACAGCCAAAAATGCGACGACCAATGAGCGGCCGCAATGATTCAGGAATAACGCCTTTATACTCGATCGTCAAATATCCAATGCAACGCTCAGCATTTAATTGATAGGGCGCTGTCAATGCCCCTGTTGGACAAACATGCAAACAATGCTGACAGTCGCCACAGCGCGCGCGAATCGGTTGATCAATTGGCAAGGGCAAATCCGTAAATAATTCTCCGAGAAAAAATGCCGATCCGAGTGACTCATGAATTAAGCAGGTGTGCTTGCCTGTCCATCCAATGCCTGCTTTTTCAGCTAGTGCTTTCTCAAAAACCGGCGCACTATCGGAAAATGCACGATAGGAAAATTCTCCGATCGCTTCGTTAATTTTATGGGCTAATTGCTGCAATCGCTTTCGGATAAATCGATGATAATCGCCCCCCAACGCATAACGCGCAATCGGCACATGTGACTCTGTCGAGAAAACACCGTACGGCATCGCAACACAAATAATTCGCGCGGTTTTGTCGACTAATTGCTCGGGATGCAAACGCGCTTCAACATACCGCTCCATAAATGCCATTTCACCATGGCGACGCTGCTTTAACCAATGGTTGAATCGTTGTTGATACAACGATAAATTCAGATCGGTAATACCCACTTGAGTAAAACCTAATAACTTAGCCCATGATTTGATCTCTAAAACCAAATGATTGTAATCAATCGTTTGCAAAATATACGGCACCTTGTAGATTAATTATGATAAAATTTTATCATAAACTGGACTTAATCAGTAATTTTCACGCTCTCAATCGCATCAAAGCAAGGCGATAGCATCTGGGCCTGCGTTATGCAAATAGATAAGGAAAATGCCATGGAATTGAATCCAAATCGATTGGCCTACACGACTCAACAAATTCGACAACTCGAAACATCAGCTCTGAATATCGGCATAACAGGCGATGATCTTATGAAGCGTGCAGGACAAGCCACCTTGGATTTCATTTTAAAAAAATGGCCTAGGGCAAAATCCATGGTGATCTTTTGCGGCCATGGCAATAATGGCGGAGATGGTTATGCGCTCGCTCAATTTGCGCACCAACATGGATTCACCGTTAAAATCCGTTATATCGACTCTACTGACGTTTTAAAAAATGAAGCGCGTAATGCAATGCACGGTTGCGAAAAACTCGGCATTGACAAGCAACCCTTTGATGAAAAACAAACATTGTCTGCTGATCTTTTCGTCGATGCCTTATTTGGCATTGGTTTGATCGAACCCATTCAAGGCATCGCGATCAATATCATCCAATGCCTCAATCAAAGTCGCACACCCATTTTATCAATTGATGTTCCGTCAGGCATTCATGCGGATACGGGCGCACGATTAAACGTCGCCGTAAAAGCTTCAGCCACGATTACATTTATCGGCTTAAAACAAGGCTTATTGACGAATGACGCCTTAGATTATACGGGTACAATTGATTGCCACACATTGCAATTACCGCCTCAATTATTCGCCTCTCTTGAGCCGGCGACACAATTAATTTCCGTCAACTCATTCAAAAAGCAGGGTTCTCCGCGCTTAAAAAATTCTCATAAAGGCGATTTTGGTCATGTATTAATTATCGGCGGGAATGTGGGTTTATCAGGTGCGCCGCAATTGGCTGCGCTCGGCGCATTACGCGCAGGCGCT
>MGXI01000059.1:8276-21642 GCA_001801315.1 Gammaproteobacteria bacterium GWF2_41_13
GTTTGACTGCAGCACATCCGGAAATGATGATCACGGGCGTTGAAAGTATCGAAGATTTATTGCCGCTCCTAAAGCGTGCCACCACTGTCATCGTCGGCCCTGGTTTGGGACAATCCGTTTGGTCGAAAAAATTATTTAATGCTACCATAAAAACATCCTTGCCTTTAATCATCGATGCCGATGGACTGCGATTACTGGCGGAAAAACCATTTGTTCATAAAAATTGGATATTAACACCCCACCCGGGTGAAGCAGCACAATTATTGAAAACAACCGCGTCTAAAGTTCAACAAGACCGCTTTAGTGCGGCCAAAAAAATCCAACGCCGCTATGGCGGTATTTGTGTATTAAAAGGCGCAGGCACTCTCATCGTCAGTGAAACGCAAAAAATGAGCCTCTGTGCAGATGGGAACCCCGGCATGGCCAGCGCCGGTATGGGTGATTTGTTATCGGGTATAATGGCCGCTTTGGTCGCCCAACAGATCCCGCTATCGATCGCCGCTCAATATGGCGTTTGCATTCATGCGAGAGCTGGCGATTTAGCAGCACAAGAAGGTGAACGAGGGATGACGGCAACGGATTTACTTCCATGGATTCGGCATTGTGTGAATCAAAGCTCGTAACTATTCAGTGCTTTCTAAGAAACGCTCATGTTTTGGCGCTTCTTGACGAAAAATAATCCAAAATCTGAACGTTCTTGTATCGTCACGATCGCGATGAATAATTCTTTGCGCACGATAAAAAATAATTAGCAGCTCAATTTCATCACGCCGGATCAATAATCTTCCACCCCTTTCTCCAGGCCAATTTTCGCAGTCGCCGATCAGGCGTAACGGCGACAGGATGGCCCACCGCATCCAAAATCATACGGTCATTATAAGAATTTCCGTAAGCGAAAGCCTGCTTGATATCCGCGTCGTATCTTTCGCACAATTTTTTGGCGATCGTTAATTTTTCTTCTGCAAAAGGATGCTGCCAAGGAACGCCCGCATGAAAAGTCGCCTCATCTTGTTGGCAATGAGTCGGCTCGACATGATCGATATGCAAATAACGCGCAATTTCATCCGCCAAAAAACTGGGCGACCCCGTAATTAAAAATAAAATGTCTCCCGCTTGTCGGTGTGACTCAATACAAGCTTGAAGTTCTGGACGAATCCGTTTAACGAGTCGCTTCTCAACAAATATTTTAGCCAATGATTGAATCTGTTTAACAGGCAATCCCGTTAAATAAGCTTTATTTTTAATAAATACATGATGTTTAAACAAAGGCGTCCATCGAATAAAGAATAAAAAAGCATGTAAAAACTGTTTGAACCGCAAATAGCCATGGCGTAACAAATAAAAAATAAAAATATTTTCAGAACTCAAACCGCTTAAAATGGTCCCGTCCAGGTCAAAAAAAACAAGTCGCTTCATAAAGTCACTTAATTGAAAGTCTGTATAAAAATAGCTTCTAATACTACAGGAATACCTCGGAGAAGACAAAGAACCAGTGTGATATAAACCAACACGCCGCTAATAGCGTGTTGCTCGGCCCATTTAATTGCCGCTGCATGAGGCCATAAAGAAACCGCTGGAATTAAAAACAACAACCAAGTAAAGGTAAATAGCTTGATTGACCCATATAAAAAACGCATCGTTCGGCTCGCCACTAAAAACTGACCTAATGCTGTCTGCATAATACTAAAAGGCTCTCGTCCGCGCGCTTGATAGGGATGCCGCAAACTATCAACTAAAATACCGCGCGTAACAAAAATCAATCCGATCCAAATCGATACCTGATTTAACTCAACCCATAAAATCCACAAACTCATCTCAATGATTCGGTCTGCTGCAATGTCAAATACAGCACCAAATAAAGACGTTTCTTGACGTGCTCGCGCGATGAGACCATCAAGCCCATCCAACACAATAATCACCACAAAAAGCGGCACATTCATCAACTGCCAAATCGGCGCGGCATAAAGCGCGATCGCAATCACGATAAAAACGAGCGCTAAACGAATACACGTTATTACATTAGCCATAAAGGTGGATCATAAAATAATAAAGATGCATCGAAGTGTAAGCTGAAAGTACCGCGATATCAACCAAGCTCACAAAAACGATAAATCACTCAAGACAAGAATAATATGGCCAAATTTTGCAATTTTTTTGCGAGACTCCCCATTCAAAGCTATACTTCCCCTCGTACTTAAAGTGAAATACAAATAATAAACTAATCGCATAAACAGGGTAATAACATTGATGACTCCAGAACGCATTTCAGCGCCCCCGATCACGAGCGGCAACACTCCCTTTTATTTGGAAAATTGGGTAAGCGATCCTGTAAACAAAGCGGCGATTACAGCAGGCTGCCAACCTAATGATACGACTCGTTGCTTTGATGAAATCCCAGCTCTACCAGAACCATTGCAAAAAGCAGTTGACAGTTTGAATACCGAAACTCAAGCCCTTACTAAAAAGAAAAAAACTGACGGCAAAATGGAAAAAGCTCTCTACATGCAGGTAATAAAACTACGCGCGGCTATTGTAGACTATGTCAACTCATCCGCCATGTCTGCCGTAACTCATGAGCTTCAACGTATTTTTGGAGAACATTTCAATGACCAACGTTTCCACTTTAATCCTGAGCACGCATTGCTCTCAATTTGCTTACAAAAAATGCCTGGCATGGCTGCTATTGAAGCAGCCTTCACAAATCAAAGATCTGAATATCCAATCAATAATTATACGGGAAGAGGTTTTCTTGCTTTATCTCAAACACTCTATCAATTTAAATCTTATGAAGATTATACAGCCTGGAAAGCGTCCATCGAAAGCCTTTTAGCCTTAAAAGATAGCATGGACCCTCCATTGAGTAATACCCTAAGTGATTTAATAAGCCGCTTGGCAACAGAAAAAACTTCCTTAGATGATCTGCTCCCTGCCGTACGCACTATTTTTAAAGACACAGACTTAGATTTAGAGCCCACTATACAAAAAATAGACCGCCTCAACCACAAGCCCCCTATGCGACAAATAATAACAGCTGTTAAAGCAGGGTTATTTGAGGTTGCTAAACGGCAATTAAACGCGACGCTTAATTCACAACCTCCCAATAAACAATGGTTAGTACAAAATGCAAGAGCCGCATTAGAACAAGCAGAAACTATAGCAACCCATCATCCTGAAGATAAAGGTGAGCTCATTCCTATGTTGCAAAACCTAAACGGTTTGGTCAAGAACCCGGAAAATCAGAATGTACAAAAAAAATATAATCAAGCGGTTGAAAACGCTCAAAGAATCAGTGAAAAAAAAATGTGGTGGGGAGGGCTTTTAGCGACTTTAAAAAAAATACGGGTGAGAATCCGCGCATGGGTGTGGCGACCATTTTCTCGCTCGAAAGCCAACCAAATACTGCGTGGTCTACAACCGGTTATCCCGAAAGCACAAAGAATCATATCTGCGCCGATAAGTACGTCACTGCAACAGCCCGGGACTCTTTTTCGCAAAAAACGCTATCCTCGAGATATTGGTGATTTAGGTTTGATGGGACTTGCTGATGCGATTAACGTGACGCCAAACAGAAAACGTTAGCTAGATTGGCTGTTCCATAAACTTCTCCGCTCAGCGACTTCAATAACCATCGAAGCATTTGCTTAACTGGTGTTCGTATAATATGATTCTACCATCTCATTAACGACTCAGGCTTTATGGAAAAGAAAAAAATAGCAGCGTTTGCGCAAAAAAATGAAACATCCCCCTCGGGCTCAAAACGACATCCGATCTCGCGGGCGTCACGCCGCGAGCGTGAAATGACGAAAAAGCATCCTTCGATCAAAACATTTCAGGATTTGATTCTGGCCTTGCAAAGCTATTGGATCAAACAAGGCTGCTTAATTGCGCAACCCTTAGATATTGAGGTCGGGGCTGGGACATTTCATCCCTTCACTTTTTTGCGCGCAATCGGCCCTGAACCTTGGAAAGCCGCTTATGTCCAACCCTGTCGTAGACCCACCGATGGCCGTTATGGCGAAAACCCGAATCGACTGCAACATTACTATCAATTTCAAGTCATGCTCAAACCATCGCCCGATAATATTCAAGCGCTTTATTTGGATTCATTACAAGCGATTGGCATAGACCCCAAAGAACACGACATTCGATTTGTCGAAGATAATTGGGAATCACCAACCCTCGGCGCTTGGGGAATTGGCTGGGAAGTTTGGTTAAACGGCATGGAAATCACGCAGTTTACTTATTTTCAACAAGCCGGCGGATTGGAATGTCGGCCTGTCACCGGTGAACTCACCTATGGTCTCGAACGCGTTGCGATGTATTTACAAGGTGTCGATTCTTGTTTTGATTTAATCTGGCAAGAAGATGCACAACATAAAATCACCTACGGCGATATCTTTTTGCAAAACGAACAAGAGATGTCGGCCTATAATTTTGAATGGGCTGACACGGCATTATTGTTCGAGCATTTTACTCACCACGAAACTCAATGTCGTTTTCTCATCGAAAAAGCGCTGCCCTTACCTGCTTACGAAATGGTCTTAAAAGCGTCTCATACATTTAATCTGCTCGACGCCAGACATGCCATTTCTGTCACCGAACGACAACGCTATATTTTGCGTGTGCGAACGCTCGCCAAAGCGGTTGCTGAATTATACTATCAAACCCGAGAAAAAATGGGGTTTCCGTTGAAGGCCAACGGTTGATGGAAAAAATTATTTCACACTCCGTCACCCCGCGACTTGATCGCGGGGTCCAGAAAATGAGACTGGATCCTGCGATCAAGTCGCGGAATAACGAAGACTTTAAAGAGCAATACAAATGAAAAAACAAAATGACATCAAAAATAAAATTAACCGTCACGCAGCGACTCATCCCCGAGAGTCCCAATCCTCAACCCTCAATCCTAAAAATGATTTCTTATTGGAGCTCCTCACCGAAGAATTGCCGCCGAAAGAGCTGACAACGTTGGCACATGCCTTGATGAATGCCATTGAAAAAAAATTAAAAGAAAATGGCCTTACCTATCAAAGCGCGCAATATTTCGCAACGCCTCGACGTTTAGCCGTATTGATTCATCAGTTAGATGCCGTTCAACCGGATCGACAAATCGAGCGTCGAGGCCCACCGTTATCGCGCGCGTTTGATGAAGCAGGCAATCCGACACAAGCAACACTCGGTTTTGCTCAATCCTGTGGTATTCAACATACTGAACTTATAAAATCACAAACAGACAAAGGCGCCTGGCTCGCTTATGTCTACTGTGAAAAAGGGAAATCTGTTTTTGAGCTGCTACCGACGATCGTTCAAGAAACAATTCAGCAATTACCCATCCGAAAACCGATGCGATGGGGGTCGCATACCGATACTTTCGTTCGGCCCGTTCATGCTGTTGTAATGCTGTATGGAAAAAAAGTGATCTCCTGTGAAATTTTAGGCCTTCAATCAGCCAACAAAACGCAAGGGCACCGTTTTCTTTCATCGGGATGGTTGACGATCAAACAGCCGAGTGAATATGAATCGATTTTTAAAAAATCTGGCTTTGTAATTGCCGATTGTGATGAACGAAAAAAAGTCATTCATCAACAATTAGCACATGCGGCTAAAAAAATGGGCGCTGACGTCATCGTCGATCCTGATTTATTAGAGGAAGTCACTAATCTCACTGAATGGCCTATCGTTTTAATCGGAACATTTGATGCGGCTTTTTTAGAAATCCCTCAAGAAGCGCTTATCTCCTCGATGCAACATCATCAGCGTTGTTTTCCTTTGGTCGATCCACATAAAAAACTCATCAACCAATTTTTAATCGTCAGCAATATGGTGAGCAAAGAATCGCAAAAAATCATTCAAGGCAATGAACGCGTCATGCGCGCTCGTTTATCTGATGCCGGCTATTTTTATCGGCAAGATTTATCCAAACCGCTCATTCAGTACGTCGATGATTTAAATCGTGTTGTCTTTCAAGCGCCTTTGGGAACCTTATATGAAAAAGCAGCACGGCTCGCTAAATTAACCGCATTTTTAGCTCAACAGCTCGGCATCAATCTACAAGTGGCCGAACGCGCTGCCTTCTTAGCGAAAGCCGATTTAATGACCCAACTGGTCGGTGAATTTCCAGAATTACAAGGCATCATGGGTTATTATTATGCGCTGAAAAGCGGTGAAAATCCGACTGTAGCTGAAGCAATCAAAGAACACTATTTACCGCATTACGCCGACGCACCGTTACCGACAACGGAATTAGGAAAAACTCTCGCGATTGCTGATCGTATCGATAGTTTGATTGGTATTTTTGGCATCAACAAAAAACCATCGGGTGACAAAGACCCCTTTGGATTGCGCCGTGCAGCGATTGGATTAATTCGATTGTTAAAAGAAATGCCCCTGCTTAACTTGGATATTTTATTACGTAAATCCATTGAACTCTATGGCCCTAAATTAACTCAGCATACCGTTGAAAACGACGTGAGTGATTTTATTTATGAACGACTCAAATACTGGACGACTTCAAATAATGAATACACGATCGAGCAATTTTTATCGATCGACAAAAAACAGGTTCACGCCCTCGCTGATTTCATGGCGCGACTATCCGCCGTTCGCACCTTTTCTACATTGCCTGAATCAAAAAGTCTAGCCAGTGCAAATAAACGTGTCGCTCATTTATTAGAAAAGCAAGAAGGCATCGCTGCAATTGACGCAGTCGATCCCGCCCTGCTAAAGGAATCGGCAGAAAAAACACTCTGGCAAGCCATCATAAAAAAAGAAGCTGAAATCAACACCATCACAGATTACACCGACAAACTAAAAACACTGGCCGAGCTAAAAGAACCCGTCGACCAGTTTTTTGATACGGTGATGGTGATGACAGAAGACTCCTCTTTACGACAAAATCGTTTGGCTTTGTTAAAAAAATTACGGGCTCTTTTTTTGAAAGTCGCTGACATTTCTCGATTAATTACGACGAACACATGAAAGCAATGGTTCTATATTGAATCAAGTAGGTAATTTTAGCCTTGCGCCTCATCGAGAAGAGGATTGTGGATTGAGAAATAAGACTACCTGCCGTCATTGGGAAAAAGGAAAAGTCATGATTAATATCAATAAAACCATCGCGAAGCGATGCACGTCATCTCAATCCTCAATCCTTAATCCTCAATCCTCAACAGAATTTGAAAAAGATCGGGCGCTTATTTACCGCTCGAAACAACATAGAGCCAAAACAATCATTCTCGATCGTGATGGCGTTATCAACGAAGATTCAGATGCTTATATTAAATCCCCCGAAGAATGGATCCCCATTCCTGGCAGTTTAGAAGCCATTGCGCGCTTGAACAAGGCTGGCTATCAAGCGTTTGTCATCAGCAATCAATCAGGGATCGGACGGAAATTGTTTGATATAAAAACACTTGAAACGATTCATGAAAAAATGAATCAACAATTAGCGCTACAGGGTGGACGCATTGAGAAAATTTATTTTTGCCCACATAAACCTGAAGACAATTGTGATTGCCGAAAACCAAAAATTGGTTTATTCAAACAGTTACAAAAAGATTATGCCTTATCTGATTTAAAAAACGTCTATTACATCGGCGACAAATACATCGACTTTCTCATGGCAAAAAAAGCGCATTGCCCATTTATTTTTGTCCTCACAGGTCATGGTCATGAAGAATTTAAAATCCATCAAGATACTTTTGATATCGAAAAAAATCTCCTCATCGCTAAAAATTTAGCGCAAGCAGTCGATTTTATTCTGGGAAATAAATGATAACTTGTTTTAAAAAGTTTTGCCTACCTCTTGTTGTATTTTTAACCGGCGCTTGTGTTCTTATTATTGAAGTTGTCGCCATTCGGATTTTATCTCCCTATTATGGAAATACGTTATTTACCGTCTCTAGCGTTATTAGCATCATATTAGCCGCTTTAAGCGTGGGATATTATTGGGGTGGCCGTTTAGCCGATCAGTACCCAACAGAAAAAGTTTTCTATTCCATCATTTTAATCAGTGGCTTCAGCATTATTCTCCTCTATTTGCTCAGATTATTTTTACTCCCCGTAATTGGGTATCGGCTCTCTATTACTGCGGGTCCGCTTATCATCGCGTTGCTTTTATTTTTCTTACCGAGTCTATTGCTAGGCACTCTTTCTCCCTTCGCCATAAAATTACAAACACAATATTTTCCTGAAAAAGGAATAGGCAGCATAACAGGAAAAATTTTCTTTTGGTCAACGGTGGGTAGTATTTTTGGCAGCTTATTGGCTGGATTTGTATTAATTCCCCAATTTGAAATCAATGAAATCGTGATAGCGGTCGCCGTAATGCTGATTGCTTTAGGCGCATGTCCGCTCATCAAAAAGAATGCCTATCAAAAAATAAATTTCAACATTATTTTATTTAGTATTGTCGGTCTATTTTTCGTCATTGTTCTAGCGCAAGTTAAAAACAATCATGTTGTGTATAGCCGTGATGGGGTCTATGAAAAAATCACTATTTATGACGGACAATATGCAGAAAAATCGACCCGATTTCTGCTGCTAGATCGTAGCGCTTCTGCGGCGATGTTTCTTGACTCTGATGAACTGGTTTTTGATTACACAAAATATAACGTCTTATATAAAGTTTTCAAACCTGAGGTAAAACGCATACTGGTCATCGGAGGTGGCGCTTATTCTATACCAAAAACATTATTAAAAGCTTTACCGAACGCAACCATAGACGTATCCGAAATCGAGCCCTCATTATATCCACTAGCGCAACGCTATTTTAATGTGAAAAAAACAGAACGATTGAACAACTATACGATTGATGGCCGTCGATTCTTGCACGACACTGACAAAAAATATGATTTTATAGTAGGCGATGCTTATTATTCCTTATATTCAATCCCCGCTCATTTAACTACTCAAGATTTTTTAAAACTAGTAAGGGACAAACTCACTCCGGACGGTTTATTTATCGCCAATCTGATCGGCGACTTATCTCCTCAAAAGCCATCTCTGATTTTGTCGGAAATAAAAACATTTCAATCCGTTTTTCCGAATAGCTATTTTTTTGCCGTTCATAACCCTCACAGCATAGATGTACAAAATATTATTTTTGTCGGCTATAACAGCGACAAAAAAATAGACTTTACTAACTCGAAAATCATAAACCATAACGATCCGATTATTCGATCACTAAAAGAAAAAATGATAAGGCTCGATCAATTTAACTTTTCTCAATATCCAATACTCACGGATAATTTTTCCCCTGTTGAATATTTAACTTCACGAATGCTTCAAAGAAACGTCATCGACTAATAAAATCAATTAATTGTTGCGCATTGTATTTTTACCCCCTATCATTACCCCTTATACTGGTAAAAATCTCAGCAAAAATCAGAAAAAATCGGAGACAAGTGCTATGTTTACTTTTGAGAATAATAAAAATGCACAAATGACTTCTGCCGTACCGGAGCTCACACCAAAAGCGATTATTCTTTCGGTTATTATTGCCGTATTTTTGGGTGCTTCTAACGCCTTTCTCGGACTAAAAGTCGGCACGACAGTTGCTGCCTCAATTCCTGCGCTAGTCATTGCGATGGCGATTTTTCGTTTTTTCCCCAAACATAATGTACTAGAAACCAATATTGTTCAGTGTGCCTCCAGTGCTGGCGAAGGCGTCACAGCCTCTGTTATATTTACTATCCCTGCGCTGATCATCATGCACTATTGGACAAAATTTAATTACTGGGACACTGTGTTCATCGCTGCTATCGGCAGCATTATCGGTGTTTTATTCAGCGGTCTGATTCGCCGTCAATTGATTCATGACAAAACATTGCCTTTCCCTGAAGGGATTGCCATCGGCGAAGTCATGAAAGCCAGCACAGACAGCGAAAGAAGCTTAAAGCCTATGATGTTAGGCGGTTTCGCAGGCGCAACCATTGGTTTATGTCAAACAGGATTTTGCCTGTTCTCTCAAGCCGTTTCCTCTTGGATCATTCAGGGAACAACAGTCTTGGGGATGGGTGTTGGTTTTTCTCCGGCCGTCATTGCGGCGGGCTATATTTGTGGTATTAATGTAGCAATCAGCATGTTTATTGGCGTTATATTGGGCTGGGTTTTGGGTATTCCGCTCCTTTCTCACCACTATGGATTCACCGCGGGACTATCGGCCGCCGAATCCGCCAAGGAAATTTGGTCGAATTATGTTCGATACATTGGCGTTGGCACTATGTTAGTCGGGGGTATGTGGACACTGATTAAACTGATTGGGCCCATTGGAAAAGCAATGATTACTTCTATGAGAGCCTTCAAAGAAAAAGATTATGTTTTAGAACGCACAGAATATGATATCCCTTTCAGCATTACATTAAAATGGACGCTATTTTTATCGGCCATTATATTTCTTTTCTTAATGTTCATGTTCCATCCTACTGATTTGGGTATTTCAACGCCATTGTATTTTCTTATTCTTGCCATCTGCGTTCTTTATCTCGTTGCGGCTGGCTTTATCTTTTCTTCCCTCGCC
Source organism: Gammaproteobacteria bacterium GWF2_41_13 (assembly GCA_001801315.1). GTDB lineage: Bacteria > Pseudomonadota > Gammaproteobacteria > UBA12402 > UBA12402 > UBA12402. The sequence goes on from MGXI01000059.1 coordinate 18,796, forward strand.
GGTTATTTTAATGGTCTCGTTGGCGCAACGAATTGTCCCGCCTCTGGGTTAATGGCCTCTGCTTTACTGGGTATTACCGCTTTATTATTGCTGATTTTAGTCCCCCACATTAACTTTGCTATCCACGTGGATAAAGGACTTGCTACAGCTGCTTTAACCATCGTGGTTGTCGCTTTTGGTGGAACCATCATGATCATGGCTGGAGAAACGGTACAAGTAGCCAAGGCGGGACGAATGGTGGGCGGAACGCCTTGGAAACAACAGGTTATTCTTTTTATTAGTATAATCGCTGTATCTCTCGTTTTACCACTGATTTTACAACTGTTGTTTAATGCCTATGGTATCGGCGGCGTTTATCCAAGACCCGGTATGTCGCAGTTGCAAACTTTATCAGCGCCTCAAGCTGGGTTGATGGCCGCTGTTTCTCAAGCCGTATTTAACCATCAAATTCCTTGGAATATGCTCGGTATTGGCGCCTTGATTGCGGTTGTCGCTATCATTAACAATGAATTCTTATATCGCTTTTTCAAAACACGATGGCCTGTACTCGCTATCGGATTAGGTATTTATCTTTCTCTCGATGCGACAACGCCAATGATCATCGGAGGGATTATTTCTTATTTTGTTAATCGAAAAGTATCCGCACGTTATCGGGCGCTAAATAAGCCGATTGATGAAAATCATCTCACGACCGGTATGCAAAATGCGATTATGCTGGCTTGTGGGATCGTCGCCGGATCAACTTTAATGGGTGTTGTGTTGGCGATTCCGTTTGCGATCAAACAAAGCACGGATGCCTTAAAAATAGTTTCAGATCATTTTACGCCTATCGCTAGCACCTTATCTGTTATAACAACATTACTGTTATGTTTCTGGATTTATCATTCAGGCACACAAAAAGATCATAAGGATGCAGCGATTTAAACACCTGATGTAATTATTCAGTGCCTTCTAGGAAACGCTTATATTTCGGCATTGAATTAACCTTATCATTGTTCTGTGCAATGAATTCGGGGCGACCCTTGTGGTCGCCCAAAAATCGTGGGTATCTTCGAGACTGGGCGTCCCTACAGGCGGATTAGAAAATCATCCAAAATCTGAACGTTTTTGTACCATCACGATCCGCGATGAATAATGACCAATTAAATAATATCTTCCGTCACACCATGCTTTTCCATCACACGTCTAAGTTGGCGTAACGCTTCCATCTGAAGTTGTCTGACTCTTTCTCGAGACAACCCCACATTTTCCCCAACTTGTTCGAAGGTTTCTTTATCTTTTGCTGATGATCTTGCATAGCGGCCCAAATTAAAACGTCGCTCTAAAATATCACGATATTTTTCGTCAATTTCCTGCATCCATCCCGCCAACTTATGTTTGATATCGGCAGTAATCATTTTTCGTTCCGGGTCATGCTGATGATTATCGCCCAGATAGTCGAGCAAAGTATTGTCTTCATCGCCTATTGTTGTATCATAAGAAATAACCTGCTCATCAGACATCAACATTTCTTTGACCTCTTTAACCGGACGATCCACTTTTTCCGCAATTTCTTCTATCGTCGGCTCTCGCCCTAATACTTGATGTAATTGTTTAGCAGCACGCAAGTAAATGTTCAGTTCTTTAATAACATGAATAGGTAATCGGATCGTACGGCTTTGATTCATAATCGCCCGCTCAATCGTTTGCTTAATCCACCAAGTCGCATAAGTCGAAAATCGAAACCCTCGTTCAGGATCAAATTTTTCGACGGCATGCATCAGACCCAAATTCCCTTCTTCGATTAAGTCCAAGAAAGACAAACCCCGATTAAAATAATGTTTGGCGATTTTAACCACCAACCGAAGATTTGCTTCAATCATTTTATGACGAGCTTTCTCATCTCCTTGTAAGACAAGTCTGCCGTAATAAACTTCCTCTTCAGCGGTTAATAAATTAGCATGGCCAATTTCTTTTAGGTAAATTTGAGTCGGATCATGCGCAGCACCTTTTCCGCTCAATAGTGAGGACTCTGATAATGATTGCTCTGCTGATTCTTCAGCCGGCAAGGGTGCTTCATCTTCCTCTTCACCCAATGCTGTCTCTGAAATAGATTCATCAGCAGCAGACAGATCTTCAGGATATTCAACCGCGGATTCGAGCAAAGGGTCCTCAGAAAGCGGCATGACGTCCTTATTTTTCCCGTCATGATCTTTTCGAGTCTTTTTTGTGTTTTTTTGTTTTCTAACCACTCGCCAGTCTCCATTTTAGGATAATTCTTATACTATGCCTAATTAAGCTAAAAAAATAAATGATTTTCATAAAACCACAGTAATTCCCGAGTTACACGATATTGTGTACTCCGGAGGGTATCCAAATAATTGCGCAGGAATTGGGCAAGCTACTGACGAAAATGGATCATTGATTACCGCCGCTTAATAGATAATTTTGTAATTATTCACCGTAACCATGATAACACAAGAACGTTCCTGAAAGCGTGCCGAATAAGTTACGATGATTTTATTTTCGTACCCTATCCACCACAACGAATTTATGGGATGCATTCATTTCGGTTATCCACCTGTCGAAGCATCCGGTGAAGTTGAGACTGGTTGCGCTTTGCTCGTCGCTGAATGCGCGATCAAATAACCCCCTGTACCAACTACTGCGGCTCCTCCTGCCACTATCGCAATCGCCCCCCAAGGCGATGAACTGCTACTGTGATGGCCCTGATAATTCGAACCAGAAGGACAATAGGCGTTTAAGATTTGAGCGATTGTCTGTTTGCTATTAATATAAATATTCGTGTTTTTTGCCACGACATATTCGGATAACCCATAAGCATTTGAGCGCCAAGGATACCAATTA
>MGXI01000060.1:0-11925 GCA_001801315.1 Gammaproteobacteria bacterium GWF2_41_13
AAAACCAACGTGAAGCGAAAGAGAAAAACTTGTCTTCACCCATTCTTTCGAGCGGGCGCTGCCGTCCAGCAATTTGCTTTTCCCCGCTCGATCGCTGTGGTGATATCGATATGACCATACCCTAAAATTTTCCACTTCTTTTCGTCTTTGATCCATAATTCACCCCCCTTTTCTTCGGTTATATGAATTATGAGTCAACTCGCTCGAAGAAATATTTTCTTAATATTTTCTTAATGTTGGTTTGATATAATTACTAACGTTTGCTAAAAAAATTAATTCTCTTTAGTAAGAAAAATTTTAAAATAATTTTAGGAGTAAAGATGATGCTTTCAATGTCGATAGAACAAGCGCATGAAATACAAGATTTTTTTCAGTCGTTTCCAGACATGTCACGGATAGTTAGTGCGTTAGGTGATCCCAAAGAAGGATTTTCTATGGGATTTGCGCCGAGAGCGACATCTCCGAGCAGTATTGTTTTTGAGTATCAGTTCTTTAAAGGCTGGTATAAATTTCCATTGTGTGATGTCACAGTAACATTACCTGCTGGCACGAACCTAGAAGATTTTATGCGCGAATATTTTGAGGTAGTACGCAGGGGACATGCTCCATCGAGCAATGAAGCAAGCGATGATGTGTTTTTACGAAATGTTTATACCGCGCTTAAGGCGCAGATTGATTTTTTGCGTGAGAAAGGCGCCGTATCTTCTTCGATTGATGTATCCATAGAGTCTTTTCAGCAAAAGTGGACTGCATTTAAAGTAGGCTTGAGTACTGAGCTTGCTAGACGTAATCAGGACATGCGACTGCAGATTTATAACTTTTTAGCACAACGTAATTTAACAGTTAGCGAAGGGCATATGCATATGCCTGTTTTTTTAGAGCCCAACAGGAGCGGCTTTCTTAAAATTCCTGCAGTCGTATTGAATTTTGCAGGGATTGATCCAGCGAGGCCGATACCACGTATCCAACGAATGGCCCCTTCAAGAGGAGGTGCTCTTCTAATTGATGAACAGGGAAATGTCACTGATGTGTTGTCCCCGGGGAACGTGAGCGTGATGAGACATAGCAGATTAATGCCTGCTGCTCGGCCGGAAGCATCAACGCAACAACCGTCACAAGCGCCGTCATTATCCCCTTCTGTGCCCGGAAGATAAGTTATCCGAAAACACCCTCTACGTACGATCGCGAATCATTCGCGATCGTCATTTTCTTTCGACCAAAAACCAAACAATTATTTTACCTTTCCCCTCATTTTGCACAATTATTTAACCTTGTAATTCTTTTTGTCGCATTACTTCACCAAAAAACTAACGCCCAATCGCATTGTAAAACAGCGGCTATTTAATAGCGATACATCCATCACCTAAAATCCTCTAAAAATTCTTTCATATATTGCGTTAAGGATTGCAGTGGGATATTTTCTTGCATTTTTTCTTCTCGTAAAAACTTAATCGCAATTTTTTCTTGCGCTAGCTCTTCTTCTCCTAAAATAAAGGCCAATCTCGCGCCGCTTTTATCCGCCTTTTTAAATTGATTCTTAAAGCTCCCGCCGCCCATATTCAACACCAGACGTAAAGCGGGCAATACATCCTTCAACGATTCCGCTAGAACAAAAGCACGTTTTTCCGCGGCCTCTCCCATATAAATAAAATAAACGTGTGGCATGGCCGCTTGCATCGGAAAAGCCTGCACTGCTTCCATTAAAGCCAATAACCGCTCAAATCCTAATGCAAAGCCAATCGCTTCTGTCGCTGGCCCGCCCAGCTGTTCGACTAAAGCGTCAAATCGCCCACCTGCGCAAAGCGTTCCCTGCGCACCCAAGCGATCAGTTGTCCATTCAAAAACCGTCTTCGTGTAATAGTCTAACCCTCGCACAAGACAGGGATCAATTTCATACCGCACGCCAGTGGCATCAAGAAAACCGCGCAATTGATCAAAATGCGCTTGTGAATCAGGGTCTAGCATATCCATCAATTTAGGTGCGTTTTTAATTAACGCCTGCATCGCAGGGTTTTTACTGTCTAAAATCCGCATTGGATTTCGATGTAACCGCTTTTGACTATCTTCGTCCAATTCACGTTGATGCGCGGAAAAATACGATAACAATTCTCGGCGATACAGCGCGCGTGTTTCCGCTGTACCCAATGAATTCAAATGCAGTGTGAGATGATCTGCAATCGAAAGTCTTTTCCATAAACGCACGGACATTAAAATCATTTCAGCATCAATATCAGGGCCTTTTAATCCAAAAACTTCCGCGCCAAATTGATAAAATTGACGATAACGTCCTTTTTGTGGGCGCTCATGTCGGAACATTGGGCCTTTATACCAAAGCCGTCGGACTTGATTATAGAGAAGGCCATGCTCAATACCTGCTCGCACACAACAAGCCGTCCCTTCAGGACGAAGCGTCAAACTATCCCCATTACGATCCTCAAACGTATACATTTCTTTCTCAACGATATCGGTCACTTCCCCGATCGTTCGCTTAAAAAGCGATGTGTACTCTAAAATCGGAAACCGAATTTCTTGATAACCATATTGATCAACCACTTCTTTTAAAATTTGCTCGATCCATTGCCAAGCAAAAGATTCATTCGGCAAAACATCATTCATCCCCCGAATGGCTTGTATCACTTTTTCCACGATTTTCTCCTGTTGATAGGGAAGGCTGGTTGACTGCTGATTGATTCATCGCCGTCGTATTTTCTGGCTTTATTGAGGTAGCTGTACTAATCGACACTGGCGCATCAATCATGGCGGTCGGCGGCGAAGTTAAAGTACGAATCGTTGGCTGATTGATCGCTTTATCGCCTTGATGATGAATATATCCCAAAATACCCATCAATAAAACCAACAAAATAATTATCAAGTAAGTCACTAATCGAACCGGTTTATCTCGTGATGAAATTTGGTGCAAATTAAATTTTACCGCCGCATCGATTCTCGTTGATTCTTTCAATCCCAACTGAAGAAAGGCTCGACTGATTTCTTCTTGTGGGATTTTAAGCCATTTCGCATAAGCGCGAATGTATCCGCGCAAAAAAATCACATTATCAAAATACGCATAATTATCCGACTCAATCGCTCGAATAGCCGAAGGTGAAATACGCAAATGATCAGCCGCATCCTCAACATTAATTTGTAGCGCTTCTCGAGCAGCCTGTAAACGCTGTCCTAGAGTCTCAGGCTTAACTGAGTTGCTCGCTAGATCAACTTCAATTTCTTCGGTCATCATCAATAGCGCGTCACCACAATTATTTGAACTTGAAGCAATAGAGGACTCCTCATGATCAGGCATCTCTCTCCTATTTTCTTCGATTTGAATATCAATCACTTCGATCTCATTCTCTTCATCAAATTTAAAACCGTCTTGTTGCATGTTCAACCCCCCATGATAAGCATAGCACGCCGCCGTTCCTGTAATACTATCATGCACAAGCAGGAATAAAAATAATGATGAGTGACTCTATTGTTGTTTTGAGTGAATCAATAACCGTTCGAGTTCTTCCAAGGCTTATGAAATGCCTACTAAACCCCTTGCTGTTGAAATTTTTCTTTTGGTATCAACTTAATAGAAATACGACATCCAACAGCGTTAGCATATTTTTTTATAGTGCCTAATGTTGGAGAATGATATTTTCCATTGAAACCACTTTCTAATCTGGCAATAACAGCTTGCGATGTATGCATTTTCTCTGCCACTTCTTGTTGCGTTTTACGAGCACTTTTTCTCGCTTTTATTAACTCAGTAATTAAATCAAATTCCTCTTTTAGGGCATCGTATTCCTTTTTAAATTTTGGATCTTTTAACGCTTCTTTTTTAAAACTATCAAACGAAACTGGATCAAATCCCATAGTTTTTTACCTCGTATAACCTATCTTTAGCTAATTTCAATTCGCCCTTCGGTATCTTTTGAGTTTTCTTTATATAGCCACTTAAAATTGTAATTTTTTTGCCAGTCCAATAACAAAAAAATGCGCGGCCTATCCCCTCTTTCCCCTTAACTCGCAACTCAAATAATCCATCGCCTAAAGCCCTTGTATGTGGCATGCCAAGATCAGCACCATTTTCTTCCATTAATTCGACCAGTTTAACAAAACGTCCTTTAAGCTTAATTGGCCACTGCGTAAAACTATCAGCAACTATTTTATTATAATAATCTACTTTCCACTTTTCCATTTTACACCTTAATTACAGTATTAGGTTATAGTATTTTTGCTATAAATTATCAACGCGTTCTCGGAAACATCAGCCTCATCATGATCTCAATGAATAGCGGCCATCGACCAAATAGAACAATCATATTTCTTTTAATGCCGATGAAATTTTCTCGCAAGTTTTAAGGTTGTCGACAGCCATCGATTGATTCAAATAATGAATATCTTGCGCCGCCTCTGAAAGATATTGATGCGCCTTGGTATAATCGCCCGTTTGGCAGAGAAAAGCACCATAATCATTTTTAACTCGACTTGAATAAGGCGCCAATTGCAGCGCTTTTTGATAATATGTTTTTGCATGCGTTGAGTCGCCCACTGACTGTAAATAATACCCCATCGCAAGTTGCGCTTCGGGCAACTTGGGATCTTGCGATAAAGCAAGTAACAGTTTTTCTTTTGCATGCATGCTGTCACCCGCCTTTAAATACGCCAACCCCAACTGAGTATTCAGCATCGCCGCCTCTTGCGAATTAACAGATACATCATCGGATTGGGTCGAGCAAGCCATTAAACCGCCGCACATCAATATCAATAAAAAAAATTTAACCAAGATTGTCCTCCTGTGTTTAAGCATGGGAAAGAGAAATTGAATTATTTCTTCTGCGATCGAGATATGAGATGATAGAAAAGTGGATTGCTTCGTCGCGGCACTCCTCGCAATGACAGCAGGCAGTCTTCTTTCTCAATCCTTAATTCTGTTTGCCAATTGGCCACAGGCTGCAGCAATATCACTGCCACGTCTACGACGTAATTGTGTTTGCAACCCTGCTTTTGTCAAAATCGCCCAAAAAGCATCGACCGCCTCATCAGTAGCGGGTTGATAATCGACGCCTGAAACGGGATTAAACAAAAGCAAATTCACTTTACTCGGAATTCCTTCCAACAGTTTCACCAACGCCTTTGCGTGCGAGGGGGAATCATTAACCCCTTTCAGCATCACATATTCAAACGTAATTTTACGTCGTTTATCCGCTTGAAAATAACGTCGACAAGCCGCCATGAGCGAAGACAAGGGATAACGTCGATTGACGGGAATAATTTGATGACGAATTTCATCGGTGGGAGCATGCAAAGAAACAGCAAGTGAAATATCGCTTATTTTTGAGAGTTGGTCAATAGCGGGCACAATGCCGACTGTACTTAGCGTAACGCGGTATTTAGAAAAGCCATAGGCAAAGGTATCCATCATCAGCCCCGTTGCTTTGATGACATTATCAAAATTAAGTAACGGTTCACCCATCCCCATCAGCACAACATTCGTAATAATCCGTTCTCGATCTGGCTGCTCAGCCGATAGGCGTCGAACCGCAAACCATACTTGCCCAATAATTTCGGCAACCGTTAAATTGCGTTTGCACCCTAATTGTCCTGTTGCACAAAAAGCACATTTCAGCGCACAGCCTGCTTGTGATGAAATACAAAGTGTCCCACGATTTTTTTCAGGGATATACACCGTCTCGATCCGTTCTTTATCATCCAATTCCAATAACCATTTCCGAGTCTCGTCTTGAGAAATTTGCTCTTGCACGAGTTGAGGTGGTTTAGCTTCGGCGTGTGCAATCAAGTAATCGCGCAATTTTTTACTGAGATTCGTCATCTGATCAAACGTTTGATGACCTTGTTGATGAATCCACTGAATAATTTGATCTGCATGAAAAGGCTTTTCACCTAACTCAGTAAAATAAGCACGCAAAGACGGGCGATCGAAGTTGAGCAAATTAATTTTCGACTCGAGATTATCCATTGACGATTTCTGCCGGTTTAAAAAAGAAAGCGATTTCTTGAGCAGCCGTTTCCTGACTATCCGATCCATGCACCGCATTACGAGACGTACTTTCTGCAAAATCCGCTCGAATCGTGTGCGGCAGTGCATTTTCAGGATTCGTCGCCCCCATGATTTCACGATGATGTAAAATCGCGTTTTCGCCTGCTAATACTTGCACAAAAATAGCGCCCGATGACATAAATTCAACAAGACTAGGATAAAAGGATTTTCCTCGATGCACGGCATAAAATGCTTCCGCTTCTGATTTTGTTAATCGCATCATTTTTGCTGCCGCTATTTTTAATCCTGCTTTTTCGAAGCGGTCGATGATCGCACCGATATAACCTTTCGATACCGCATCGGGTTTAATAATAGACAACGTATATTCTACCATGAAGAAATTCCTCTTTATTGAGTTCGTGTGAAAGATGACACAAACCGACAAAATTCTCTATAAAAAAAATGCCATTATTCACCGCAATCGTGACGATACAAGAACGTTCAGATTTTGGATGATTTTTTTAATCCGCCTGTAGGGGCGCCCCTCGTGGGTGCCCAGCCTCGAAGATGCCCACGATTTTTGGGCGGCCACAAGGGTCGCCGAACTCATTGCACGGAACAAAATGATAAGATTAATTCAAAAAGCACTGAATAATTACAAAAAAAATTTATTGCATAATGGCTTGTCCCTCAATACACTTCGGAAAAAATAATAAACATAATAAGGACTTTATGCCTACCGAATCTTCAGCCTTTTTAACTCTATTACAACAACACATCGTCCTCGAACCTGAGGAAGTTGGCCAATTAACACGCCTTCAGTTTTTTGAAGATCCAGAGATACCCTCACAAAATGATGGCCCTCCCATGACGCCGCAAAGACCTCCAGGGCAACCCTCATCGATCGCAGGCAGTCCCGACTCACCGCAAGTTCACCCCGATCCGCACAGGGTAATAGAACAGCAAGAAAAACAAAAAATTTCAGCGCTTCTACAAAAACTATCAGAGCTGCTTTCAAATGAGCAGCTGGAAAAAAAATTGCGGCTATACCATGCGTTAGAAAAAGAATTATGCGCTCAGTCATCAGAACAGCACAATAATTACAAAGCTATCCTAGAAATCCTTTTCAACGCATTAAGCCGGCTATTATTTTTCGATTATTTTCCTTCGGCCAAGCAATCGTATGCCAACATTCAATACTCACTTGCTAACATTCAACGCTCGTGTACCAACATTCAGACCTTTTATCCATCTCACCCGCGATCTACCATCAATCCAGATGAAAAAAAATCTATCGATGGGGCACGCGCCGCTGTTGAAAATACCGCATCCACGACCAGGCCTACAATATTTTTTTTGTTGAGCGCGGGATCAACAAGACAACAATCTTTCTTGATAGACACACAACGTATTGTCTCACAATTCAGAAGCACAGCACTGACGTTAAACGAAGTTGCCAACAAAAGCCAAGGCATCGTCTTCGCGCTCTCACAAAAACAACCCATTAAAATTAAGGAATTACCAACGACTGTTGACCAAATCGCTTGCGCGCTCCAATCCTGCCGAATGACTTTAGAGCGTCCTTTAGTCTTTAGAACCATGCGTTTTACTTCACATGAAAAGTGGGCTTACGATCATCATCATGGCAAATTGGGTTGGTTTTTTAACAAACTACGTACTGGATGGGAATTTCTTTTTCATAGAAAAAAACAAAAACAACAACGCCAGCTTCAAAACGCTTGGCATAGCGCTTATCAGCACCTACATGGAAAAACATCCACTTTACCTGGTATTATTTTACAGGCTGTAACAACCACTAAAAGCGATGTCAATACGCAATGTTTATGTGAATTTGAAAAAGAGCTGATCGCACTTTCTTTTAATCCGACCGGCAGGCTGCCCGCCTACGCTTTACGGAAAACGATTCGACGCCATGGACTCCGTCTTGGCTTAGCTGAGTCACAAATTACCGGTATTTGCACTCAATTAGATCTCGATAAAAATGACATTATATTAATAAATCAATGGGCCCAAAAACAACTGCAACCAAGTCGCACCCCTCCTGTTGGACTCTATGAGGCAACAACAGCTACGGTAGAATTGCACGGCACACTTAAAAAAAATGTTCACTCGCTTGCGGGTCTTGAAAAAAATCTTGCTTCTCAATCAGAAGAAGCAAGCCGCGTTAGTATGCTTTCAGCGTTTAAAAATACCCAACGGCGTCTTCGAGACCTAACCCTACTCTTCAAACAGTTTCGCACTCCACGCACCTCTCATACGAACTATCATTCAGGCCATAAGCACGACTTCCCCAAAAATCACCCGCGAAGAACTTGGTGTGCCTTAAGATTTTCACCTTCGCCCGGAGGAGAAGAGGCGGGCGCCACGCTATCACCTCGACCTGCGCAATAGAATAGATTAAACCAAGCGCTCGCCAACTGGCGCCTTGCTTGCTCTGCTAGCGCGGGTCTATCCACACATTGAAAATAAGAACTCGGACGTAACGCTTCCCGCAACTCAGCGTATTCAACGAATCCCTCTCCTTGCATCAATTCAAAAACCCGAGCCGGCTGCCGCAGGCGAAATAATAAATTCACCACACGCGCCCCATGAACATTGTGCGCATAAGCCGTTTGCAATGTCGCCATGATCAAATCGCGATCGCTTCGACATCCTAACTGAACGAGTGATTGTGCTGCGTAAAATCTTGTTTCAATATCATAATCTGCACTGAGCTTTGTTTTTAAGGCTGTGGTAATTTCAGTCGTCATAATACCTCGCTCGCCTAAAATTTTCGCCGCACTGCATCGCTCTTGCCTCGTTACGGATTTTTCAAGAAACATCAGCATTTTTCGTTCAATCGCAACATTGAACGAATCAGAATACCGACGTTCAACCAATATTTCTTCGGCGATTTTTACAATACGATCATCTTTATCACGTAAGCCTCGAGCCGCGAGATCAAGAAGCGCTTCAGTCATCTCTCCTGATCGCCTTAACGCAAGAAAAGCATGCCATCTTACGTTCGGATCGGAATGATCGGCATAATGCAATAAACGCTCCACATACCCCGAAGAATCCGCAGACAACCTCATGAGAAGCCCTACCGCACAACAACATTGCAATACATTAGCCGGATCTAATAACAGCAGGAGTTTTTGCTTTAACAAGTCTCGATTAATCCCTATGATAAAATGATCATTCATCATACACACGAGCGTTTCTGCCACACTCAACCGAATGCACGCTTGTGGACTAAGAAGAGCCTGCTCACATCGCGCGATAACCAACTGTTGATTTCGTAATCCCGCGTCAATTAAACATTTCTCCGCCATCCAGCGCATATCAACCACTGAAGAATTGAAACAACTTATGAGTGCATCGACAATAGCGCCATCCACTTCGCCCAAAGCAATTAAGGATCGCGCTGCATAAACCCGGCATTTTAAATTTTCATCACTCAATTGTTTCTGTAACAGACCGATAGCTTCTACACGGTGCGTTGCCAGCAAAAGATCGCCATGCCCCAATAGTTTGATTGCCTGAATACGCCAGCGCAAATCTCTTTGCCTTAAAATTTTTTGCGTATATTGACTCTCGTGCAATGCTGCTGCGAGTCGACTCAGTTCTTGATCGGCCCATGACGGATATCGACGAATCCATGCAGTGAGCCCCTCGGCCGCCTGCCGGGCTAAGTCGCCTTCTTCATCAGCCAGGCAAAACCATAAAAGATCACTCACTTGTTTTTTAAATCTCTCCGGCAGGATTTGCTCAGGCAATTCCAAAAAAGCCATCGCTGCATATAATCTTTCTTGGTGAGACAAACTCGTATTATGAATATCACCTCTCAATAGCTTAGCAACCTGTGGCAGAGCATCGGAGTGCCACCGACAAAGAATCTTTGCCATATCAGCCCAATATAATTGGGGTCTTGTTTTTTTTAAGTCTCTCAATGCTAGCAAAATAACCCGCCCCAAAAGGTTATCATAGCTTATAATTTGTTGTCGCACGTTATCTATCAGCGCATCGCTCATCTCTAAAACACCCCGACCCACCGTCGCCTGCATCATCGTCGCTGCCTTTCCAGCCCAGGGTACATCACCCACTAAACTTTGAATCGCCTGCAAATGCTGTCTCGATAAAAACAATGCTCGAAAATACCCTTTTTTTAAAGAGGCATCCTTGGGATTCAATTGAATCAATTGACGATAGGTTGCCACTTGTCCCTGAAGCAAATAATCTACAATATGAAATTGCTCGTATCCATAAGCCAAATAAAGCGGTGTTTCCCCATGATAAAGCCGACGTTCTAATTGCGCTTGGAGAAGTTTTAATTTGATTAACTCATCCAGCGCTCCTGTTTTGATGATTTCTTCCAATCGCACATCTTTTATGATCTGCTCTACTTGTTGCTGAGCCATACGCTTTAGCTTTTCATCTGCATCTAAGTAATCCATCGTCTGTTGCGATTTTCTCTCAAAACAATCATCAGCTTGTTTTTGTAATTCGTCTATTTGCGCTTGTAGCGCTGTCTCTGCCTTAGCCAACAAGGTTTGGAATTGCTCATGCGTTTGATCCTGACTAACGGGCTCAACGACTTCCGTCATCAGCAGATCTTCTGCGGCCTCAGCCAATAAGGATTGAAATTGTTCCTGCGCCTGAATAGCCGGATTAATAACTTCCATCATAAAATGACGGGCAAAAGTATTAGCAAAAGCAGCAGCCTTCTTTTTTTCAACAGGAACAGGCACAATACATCGCTGATGCGGGTCATACACATTGCCTCGGGCCAACAGCAAATCCCGATAATCACCCCAAATTTTTTTACGCATTTCTTTCAGTTTCTTTTTGTATTCTGCCTGCTGTTCCGGCCAAAATTCTTCAGACATCTGCCGATTTTTTTTACGCATTTCTTGTAATTTCTGTTCGTATTCTGCTTGCTGTTCCGGCCCAAACTTTTTAGAAATCTCCAGTCGAATACGCGCTATTTCTTTTTGCACATTGAGTCTATATTCTTCTTCAATAAACTTTGCTGCTATTGGTGCAAATTGTTCTGCCGCAACACGCGTCGCTTGTTGATATTCTTCACGAATTTTGGCGCACTGATATTGAGCATCACTCATCATCATAGCAACGATCTCCTATTATTTTTATTGTTTATGTGTAACTATTCAGCGCTTTCTAAGGAACGCTCATATTTTGGTGCTTTTTGACGAAAAATCATCCAAAATCTGAACGTTCTTGTATCGTCACGATCGCAGTGAATAATTACGTTTATGTTTAATAACGAGGCTCTTTTTCGGGTCGTAGAGTAAAAGATTAAGGCATCATTTGAAAGCGTTTTATTTTATCAATGCCAAACCCGATCCGATTGGAAAAAATCGCGACAAAAAAATCGATGAGGCAATCTGAATTTGTATGCTCTCTCAATCCTCAGGGTAAACGCATCTAAATTGACCTAAATTTTGGACAAGAAAATCGGATTTTAAATAAACTCAATCATTATTCTGCGCAATGAGTTCGTAGGGGCGACCCTTGTGGTCGCCCAAAAATTGTGGGCATCTTCGAGACTGGGCACCCACAAGGGGTGCCCCTACAGGCGAATATTGTTCTTCGCGTTAATCATCCAAAATTTAGACCAATTTAGATGCGTTTATCCTGTCTCAATCCTCGGCACTGATTGAGAAATCAAGAACTCGTGTTATACTACCTAAAAGTTAAGGATAATTATGCCTTTAGATTTAGTTTACATTGCTCTCATCCTTCTGTTTTTTATCATTCTATTAGCATGGATGATAGGCATGGATCGGCTTTCTTAAAACAACAAGAGATTCAACCCATGATTTGGCTCATTTTAACAGTACTGGTTTTTATCTACCTATTGGTAGCCTTATTAAAACCTGATCTTTTTTAACCTTAAGCTTAATTCTAGAAGGGTA
>MGXI01000060.1:11981-12330 GCA_001801315.1 Gammaproteobacteria bacterium GWF2_41_13
ACTGGCTAAACCACTGGGTATTTATATGGCGCATGTTTATACCTATTCATTTAGCGCGGATACAAAAGCCCCGCATCGTGTCGAATCGCTTGTTTATCGCTGTTGTCACATTCGTTACGATCAAGAGATGAATTGGAAATCTTATACGGTTTCCCTGTTATTGTTTAATTTAATCGGTTTATTAATCAGTTACGGATTGCAGCGTTTTCAATCCGTCTTGCCTTTAAACCCAGCACAATTATCGGCTATTCCCCCTGCGCTTTCTTTCAATACCGCGGTAAGTTTCATCACGAATACCAATTGGCAAGCTTACAGCGGTGAATCGACGATGAGTTATCTCATTCAAACG
>MGXI01000060.1:12409-14689 GCA_001801315.1 Gammaproteobacteria bacterium GWF2_41_13
GCCATGAAACAGAAACGTTGGGGAATTTTTGGGTCGACCTAGTTCGCGGTGTGCTGTATATCCTACTCCCGCTTGCCTTGATTTTATCGATTATTCTAGTTTCTCAAGGCGTTATTCAAAATTATCACGCCTATACAAAAGTCCAATTACTGCAACCCACCGAGTACACGACGATCGCGAACAGCCATTCAACATCTCTCACCGTACATGAACAAACATTACCGATGGGTCCCGTCGCCTCTCAAGTAGCTATCAAACAATTGGGTACTAATGGCGGCGGATTTTTTGGATCAAATTCGGCACATCCTTTTGAAAACCCAACCCCTCTCTCTAACTTCTTTGAAATGCTGGCATTACTTCTGATTCCAGCGGCATTTTGCTTCACTTTTGGCAAAATGATCAAAGATAAACGGCAGGGCCGCGCATTGTTTTGGATCATGACATTGATTTTTATCCCGCTGTTGTTCTGCGCCACACTCGCTGAGCAAAAAGGCAATCCACTGCTCTCTCGACTTCATGTAGATCAACAAGCCCATATGGGCGCTCGCTCGTCGCCGGGCGGGAACATGGAAGGGAAAGAAATGCGCTTCGGCATCGTCAATTCCACATTATGGACCACCGCTACCACCGCGGCCTCCAATGGATCGGTTAATTCCACGCTAGATTCTTATACCCCCCTGGGTGGGTTAGTTCCGATGTTTTTAATGCAATTAGGTGAGATCATCTACGGTGGCGTAGGATCTGGATTGTACGGCATGTTACTATTCGTCATGCTGACTGTCTTTATCGCAGGACTCATGGTCGGGAGAACACCAGAATATCTCGGCAAAAAAATTGAAGTGTTCGAAATGAAAATGTGTTGTCTTGCTATTTTGATTGTACCCATTATTGTCTTATTGTTCAGTGCGATTGCTGTAGCCACCGAAGCAGGACGCAGCTCGATTTACAATCCAAGCGCACATGGTTTTAGCGAAGTATTATATGCATTTACTTCTGCGGCAAACAATAATGGCAGCGCCTTTACTGGCCTCAACAGCAATACCACTTTCTACAATACGATGACAGGGCTAGCGATGTTATTCGGGCGTTTTTGGATCATGTTAGCTATTTTAGCCATTGCCGGATCTATGTCGCGTAAAAAAATCATTCCACCCAGCATCGGAACCATGCCAACTCACACGCCATTATTCATTTTTTTAACGATCAGCATTATTTTAATCATCGGTGGTTTAACATTTTTACCCTCGCTGGCCTTGGGACCTATCGTTGAACATTTAATTATGCTGGGATATTAAGGATATCACGATGAATGACAATACCCGCACAAAAGCGCTCTCATTATTTGACATGAGTATTTTGAAGCCTGCTTTGTGGAGCATGCTCACTAAACTCAATCCCAAATATCAAGTACGCAATCCCGTTATTTTTACGGTTTATATCAGCTGCCTCATTGTCACTTATTTGCTGTTAGAAAATTTATGGGGGCACGCGGAAATTTCCTGGCGATTCGGGATACCTATCGCATTTTGGCTATGGGTCACTGTTTTATTTGCTAATTTTGCTGAGGCGATGGCCGAAGGGCGCGGGAAAGCGCAAGCCGCCACATTACGCAAAACACAACAAAATCTCATGGCGAAAAAATTATCTACCCCGAGTAAGAATGCCGCCATCACTCAAGTCACTGCGGATGAATTACGAATGAAAGATCTCGTTCTCGTTGAGGCTGGGGAGATTGTTCCCGGTGACGGCACTATTATTGAAGGTGTTGCCTCCGTCAATGAAAGCGCAATTACGGGAGAAAGCGCACCCGTCATTCGAGAAGCGGGTGGCGATCGAAATTCTGTCGTGGGCGGCACTAAAGTTATTTCTGACTGGCTTATTATCGAAATCACCTCGAATCCCGGTGAAACTTTTCTCGATAAAATGATTGCGCTAGTCGAGGGTGCCAAACGTAAAAAAACGCCCAATGAAATTTCACTCAACACCTTACTCGTCACACTCACCATCATTTTCTTATTAGCCAGCACGACCTTACTTCCCTTTTCACACTACAGTGTAGTAGCCAACGGAAAAGGTTCTCTCATTCCTATTACAGTCATTCTGGCTTTATTTATTTGTTTGGCCCCCACCACTATTGGCGGATTGCTATCCGCCATTGGGATTGCCGGTATGGACCGTATGATTCAAGCCAATGTGATTGCGATGTCAGGACGAGCTGTCGAGGCGGCGGGAGATGTGGATATATTGTTGCTCGATAAAACAGGCACCATCACCTTCGGC
>MGXI01000061.1 GCA_001801315.1 Gammaproteobacteria bacterium GWF2_41_13
CTTCGATCACATGATATTGCTTTTCTCCCGATCGCACGCGATCCAAAAGGGTTTTAGCATTTTGCAGTCCATTGGCAACCGCCAAATTCAAAGTTAAATCACCAATTTTAAGCGTATCTTCTCGTAATCCAGCAACAGGTGCACGCACGCCATGAAATTCAACTTTTTCCAATGGTTTCCCCATCACCCACTCAGCGGCTGTGCGTAAAGCCGCCTCCATGACACCACCCGTTGTACCAAAAATAACACTGGCGCCCGTCGACTCGCCCAATGGAGAATCAAATTCACCCTCTGGCAGCTGTCTAAAATCAATGCCATATGACTTAATCATCCAATTAAGTTCACGCGTCGTCAAAACGGCGTCCGTTACAGGCATGCCATCGACCGTAAGCTCAGGTCGTTCCATTTCGAATTTTTTTGCGACACAAGGCATAATCGCAACCACATAAATATCTTTCGGATCACGGCCTGTTTTTTTCGCAAAATACGTTTTAATAATGGTTGACATCATCGTCATCGGCGAACGGCAAGTAGATACATGTGATAAAAGTTCTGGATAAAAACCTTCGACAAAATTAATCCATCCCGGCGAGCAAGAGGTAATATGCGGTAATGTCCCATGGCCTTTAATACGCTCAATCAATTCATGCGCTTCTTCCATAATCGTCAAGTCAGCCGCAAAATCCGTATCAAAAACAGCATCAAAACCCAACCGCCTAAGGGATGTCACCATTTTACCGGTACAAGCCGTGCCGGGTTCATAACCAAACCCTTCCGCCATCGCGGCACGAATAGCGGGGGCGGTTTGCGCAATCACAAATTTACCGGGGTCATTAATAGCCGCCCACACACGATCAGCATGTTTTTTCTCTTGAAAGGCTGCCGTCGGACATACGTTGATACATTGCCCGCACTGAATACAAACGGAATCATCCATATGTGCCTCATAGGCCGGCGTCACGATCGTCGAAAATCCGCGATTTTGCTGACTTAAATTAAATACCCCTTGAATTTCATGGCAGACCCTAAAGCAGCGGCCACATAACACACATTTTTCGGCATCCCGAACAACGGAAACACTTGAGTTTTCGATCGGATGACGTTTACGTTTCCCCTCAAACAAACGTTCACGAACACCCATGTCATAGGCCAATCGCTGTAATTCACAGTTGGAATCACGTTCACAGATTTGACATTCACGCGGATGATTATCAATCAATAATTCGACAATATCACGACGAGCTTGGCGAATTTCTGGAGAATTTGTCTGCACCTCCATTCCTTCTTGTGCCTCGGTGCAACAAGACGCGACGAAAGCATCAATCCCTTTCACCTTAACAATACAAACTCGACACGATCCTTCCAGGCTCAAACGGGGATGGTAGCAAAGCCGTGGAATATGGACGCCTATTTTTTCAGCCGCATTCATGACGCTGGTACCGGCAGGCACTGTCACTTTTTGGCCATCAATCATCAATGTAATTTGTTTTTGTTCTATTGCTGCATTTAATGTCATGTTAATTCCTCTCTCACGTCAGCGATATTTTTGCATTGATTCTCTTCAAGATAGACAGTTGAGGGCAACCATCAAGATCAATGCCTTTTCTATATCATACAGTTAACTTCTTTTTACCGCATCAAACCGACAAACGTTAAAACAACTGCCGCACTTGATGCAAATTGCCTGATCAATCACATGGACTTTCTTTCGCTCTCCATGAATGCAATTCACTGGACACACTTTAGCACAAGCCGTACAACCCACACATTTTTCAGGATCAATTTCATAGTGAATCAGTGCGGTACATTTCCTCGCGGGACAATGTTTGCCCTTTGTTGGTACCCCCCCCACATGAGCAAAATACTCATCACGAAAATGGCGCAACGTGCTTAATACCGGATTTGGCGCGCCTTTCCCCAAACCACAAAGCGATGCCTTTCCGACTAATTTTGCCAATCGCTCTAGACGATCGATATCCTCAAGCTCGCCTTTCCCGCTGGTAATTTTTTCTAAAATCTCCAACATGCGTAAAGTCCCTTCACGACAGGGGGAGCATTTGCCACAAGATTCATCTTGGGTAAATGTGATAAAAAATTTCGCAATATCAACGGCGCAATCATCTTCATCAAGAACGATCATTCCGCCACTACCCATCATGGTCCCCGCTGCGGACAACGCATCGTAATCAATCACTGTATCTAAGAGCGAAGCCGGTACTAACCCGCCGGCTGGACCACCAATTTGAACCGCCTTGAGCTTTTTCCCATTTGGAATTCCGCCCCCAATATCATAAACAATTTCTCGCAAAGTCATACCCATCGGCACCTCGACCAAGCCTGTGTGATTGACTTTGCCCGCTAAAGCGAACACCTTCGTCCCGCCGCTTTTTTCCGTACCAATTTTGCCAAAATTTTCCCCGCCCATCACAAGCACAGCAGGAATATTAGCTAACGTTTCTACGTTATTAATGACCGTGGGTTTACCCCATAATCCTTTGGTCGCTGGATAAGGCGGGCGCGTTCGCGGCTGCCCTCGTTCCCCTTCAATAGAATGAATCAGCGCGGTTTCCTCACCACAAACAAAAGCACCGGCACCCAAACGAATTTCAATATCAAAATCAAAACCAGATCCAAGAATATTGTTACCCAACAAACCGTATTGTCGACAAATATCGATGGCTTTTTGTACGCGTGCAACCGCTAAAGGATATTCCGCACGAATATAAAAAAATCCTTTTTGCGCACCAATCGCAAAGCCCGCAATCATCATCCCTTCGACAACGCTGAACGGATCAGACTCGAGCACACTACGATCCATAAACGCGCCTGGATCTCCTTCGTCAGCATTACAGATGATGTAGCGGATTTTCTCTTCATTAGCGCGCGCAATTTGCCATTTTTTACTGGTTGGAAACCCGCCTCCCCCTCGTCCTCGTAATTTAGATAAGGTTACTTGATTGACAATCCATTCAGGATCTCGCTTCGTTAATGCAATCACCAACGCAGCAAATCCATGTCGCAACATGTATTCATAAATATTTTCTGGATCAATAATACCCGCATTGCGTAATGTCACGCGACTTTGGCAACTATAAAACGGGACTTCACCATATAAATCAAAAAATTCTTTGGTAATCGGATAAGCGGCTAATGCTTCTTGGGTTAATGAACGCTTAACGGGAGACGCCTCTCGGCTACAAACTGGGTTTGGGCTAAGCAAATACTCCTCAGCAATTTTCCCTTCTTTGAGGTGAGACATGAAAATTCTATGTGCTGTCTCACGATTCACCTTTTGGTACACCACCATTTTTTGTCCCGGCACCAAAACCGTCACAATCGGTTCACAACTACATCGACCGGTACAACCAACTGATCTCAAATAAATATCCGTTCGGCCAGAAGCGGCTATATTTTTCTTGAATTCATCCGCCACTTCGCTCGCGCCCGCCGCATCTTCGCAAGTCGCTGATCCAACACGAATTTGTGTTACTTTAGAAAAATCATAATCGGGAAAGGCTCGACGCACCTGATCTTCTATTTTTTTGTAATTTTCTTGCACTGTAGTCATCTATGTTATACCCACTTAAAATGTGTTAATCTACGTTAGAAACGTCAAAATTTGGGTTGTATATAATATACCTCAATCTCATAGTTTGCAAAAAAACAGAGAAAGATTTTAAAAAAAACTATCCTATCCATCGAGACAATCCGCAGAATTGTGTTATTGTTAACAACGCTAAAGAGGAGTCTACACCATGAAAGTCATTGCTTTTAACGGAAGCCCCCGAAAAAAGGGAAACACATCTATTTTAATCGACACGGTTTTTGAGGAACTCGAACAACAAGACATCAAGACAGAGTGCGTGCATGTTGGCGCCAAACAAGTGCAAGGCTGTATCGCCTGCATGAAATGCTGGGAAAATAAAGACGGCCATTGCATTTTAAAAAATGATAATGTCAACGAGTGTCTCGACAAAATGGTTGAGGCGAACGGCATCATTTTAGGCTCTCCTGTTTACTGCGCCGGACTTTCCGGACAAATCAAATCATTCATGGATCGCACCTCAATGGTCGCCTGCGCCAATAACCTGTTCAATCGCAAACCAGGCGCCTCTATTGTCGCCGTACGCCGAGCCGGATCCGTCGCAACTTTTCATATGCTCAATGCCTTTTTTACGATTACGCAAATGATTATTGTCGGATCGAGCTATTGGAACCAAGGCTTCGGCATGAGCGAAGGTGAAGTCAAAAAAGACACTGAAGGTTTACAAACGATGCGCAATTTGGGTCAAAATATGGCTTGGTTGATCAAATCGATTGAGGCCGCAAAAGTTTCTATCCCAGAACCCGTAACCAATCGCGATGTACTCATGAGTTTTATCCGCGAGACAAATTGATAGATCGAATATTGTGAAGCGTACAACCCGATCCTTCGTCATTGCGAGGAGCGTTAGCGGCGAAGCAGTCCAGTACTGGAACTAAATTGCTTCGACACGATGTGTCTCGCAATGACGGAAAAACAATAATGTAATCCGCTGTACAACCTAATAAAGCGCGAAATTCGTGTTAAATTTATTGGCATCCCTCTGGAAATAACAAAATTTCTTAAAGTTTTACAAAACTTGACCAATCTACTGACTCACCGTAAGATGCGCCAGATGCGTTTATTGATTTTTAAAATAATAACTGCAAGCATTGTTTTGTTATTGCTTAATGCCTGCAGCACTACAATAATAGATAAAAAAACCGCTGGGCTTGGCAACCCACAGCATGTCTATCACGCCATCTATCCGGCATCTATTTGGAGTAATTTAAGCAAAGACTCTCGCTTACCCGACGAAACAACGGAAAATCCGCGCGTTCTCGAACAAATTAATGCCTATGTCAATAACCCCAAAGTGCTATTCCGCATCATGGATCAATCGCGTCCGTACTTGTATTATATTTATCAACAAGTTAAAGCACGGAATTTGCCGGCTGAAATTGCACTATTACCGATGCTCGAAAGCAGTTACAACCCATTCATCTATTCACATGTTGGCGCCGCGGGCATTTGGCAAATAATGCCGAGCACCGCATCCGGTTATGGTTTGAAAATTGACTGGTGGTATGACGGTCGGCGCGACATCATTGCTTCGACTGGCGCTGCTTTGGATTATCTCACTTATTTAAATAATTTATTTAATGGTGATTGGTTGCTCACATTCGCCGCTTATGACGCAGGTGAAGGCACAATTGCTGCCGCGATCAGGCGTAATCAAGCAGCTGGCCTCAGCACGGATTTTTGGAATTTAAATTTACCGAATGAAGCGCAAAATTATGTTCCGAAATTATTAGCGCTCGCAACGATCATCAAACATGCGAATGATTATCCTATCAATTTACCCGAAATTCCTAATGAACCCTATTTGGCGGCTATTGCCGTTAGCTCACAAATCAACTTAGACAAAGCCGCCGATATGGCCAATATCGACCCGTCTTTATTGCGGCATCTCAACCCAGGATTTAGCCGTTCTGCGACTGACCCCAATCTACCAACATTGTTGCTATTACCCATCGACAACGCTGCCAATTTCCAGACCCAACTTGATCAAATGCCAGACACACAAAAAATTACGTGGATTCAACATACCGTTGAAGACAATGATACTCTCTTCAAAATCGCCAAAAGATACAAAACCACACCCGAAGTTTTACGTCAAACAAATCACCTCATACATGATCAATTACGGCTCGGACAAGTCATTTTAATTCCGAGCAACGACAAGGATCTAGCCAGTAGTGCATTACAAGGAGCGTCCGCTGCGGCAAGCTCGACAGAAATTCCGCCATTACCAGAACTCAAGGTAATCAATTACACCGTACTACAAAATGACACGGTTAATTCCGTTGCCAGAAAGTTTCATGTCACGCCTAACCAATTGCGATTTTGGAACGGGTTAAAACGAGATATGGATTTAACGGTCGGACAATCGATTACTATTTGGCCACCGAAAGAACATAAGCTGCCTGTAAAACATTTGCACACGACATACACAAAACACGCGAATCATACTTCCCTGCAAAAAAAATCGACACAAACACCGATTCATCATAAAAAAAGTAAAAATATTCGGCGACATCAGTAATACGAATTTACATTACTAAAGCATGATGGCTGCAATAAAAAAAGAAATGGTGACACTAACCCAACCTCGGCGCCCGAATCAATTACTACCGTTGCTTCCTTCCGGACCTGGCGGGGTTCGCAATTTATCGTCGCGAGGGAGCCAATGCCACCGCGACGTATTTTACACAAAAAACATAAAAGATGAATTTTTATTTGGGTCAAAACACCTCAAAAACACAAAAAAAATAATTTCTTCCTTTTGAAATCCACGTTATCATGATAAGGCTTATTGTAGCTATTCACCGCGACCGTGACGATACAAGAACGTTCAGATTTTGGATGATTTTTGACGAAAAATTGATGAAAAAGCGGAGTGTACATGAGAGTACATGCGCATTTTGAAGAGATTTTTCGTCAAAAAACGCCAAAATGTGGGCCTTCCTTAAAAGCACTGAATAGTTACAGCTTATTTTTATCAATCTTTTTACGGAGGCAATACATTTATGAAAAACATTCAGGAAGAACTCATTCTATTACTCAATCAAGCTTTACGTCTTGAACATGCGGCTAGAATCCAATATTTAGCGCATGCTGAAATGGTAAAAGGGATCAATGCCGAAAGCATTATCGAGCGGTTACAAGAAATTGCGCGCGATGAAGAAAAACATGAAAAAGCATTTCGCACGCTTATCGGCGATTATCTTGGCGGCGAACCCACCATGGAATTAGCCGTGACACATCGCGCACAAGAGCTTCCAGCTATTCTTGATATCAATTTAAAAGGGGAAAAAGAAGCCATCGATTTTTATAAACAAATTTACCGAAAAATTGTTGATAATAAAGACAGCTTCCCTTATTGCTTTGAAGCGCTTGAGCATGGCGTTCGCCATATTATCCTCGACGAAGAAGAACACGTCGCTGAACTCTCTCTTCTGATGGGGAAGTAAAGGCAAAAGGCGCTCATCAAGAGCGCCTTTTGAACTCTCAATCTCTATCGTTTTTAGATTTGTAAAAAAAATGGACGTTTGTCAATTCACTTTGACAAAATCGGTTTTATTTGATCGTAATCACTACGCGACGATTGGATGATCGCCCGTCTGCCGTTGCATTACTGGCCACTGGATTACGTGCGCCAAATCCTTGCGTAAATACACGACTATTAACAACGCCCTGAGAAATCAAGTAATCTCCAACGCTTTGCGCGCGACGCTCAGACAATTCCTGATTATGCTCGGCGCTACCCGTGTTGTCTGTGTACCCTGAAACAACGATATTGTTTTTATCGTACTTCTTGAGCACTACCGCAACAGAATTTAAGGTCGAATAAAATGAAGAATTAATATCCGAGCTATCGGTTTTAAACGTTACATCCGAAGCCATATTCAATTGAATACTATCGCCGACTTTCGTCACCTGCACCCCTGTCCCCAACAAGCGCTGTCTTAATTCATCATTTTCTTTATCCATCACATGACCGATTACACCGCCCGTCAAACCGCCCGCCGCAGCCCCAATCAGCGCGCCATCTCGCCCACCAATCAGCCCGCCTACGATCGCACCGCCAACGGCGCCAATCCCGGTCCCAATTGACGTATCATTCACTTTTCTATTACCCGTATAAGCATCCGTGGTCATACAACCGGTTAATGTGGTAGATAATGCCGCAACCAGCGTTGCGCCAATAACTGTTTTTTGAATGTTCGTTTTATTCATACCATTTTCCTTTCATTAAAATCACAAAGATGGGTCAATTATAACCGACAATTGTTTTTTTAAAATAAAATTATGGGGACTTCAATTCTTTCGCTATCCACTGAACAGCATTCATCGGAAAAAAACATTTTTATATAAACCCGAGCTCGAGATAAAAAAATTTGGCGGAGAGAGAGGGGTTCGAACCCTCGATGCGTCGATTAAACGCATACACGATTTCCAGTCGTGCTCCTTCAACCGCTCGGACATCTCTCCAGTTGAAAAGTCTTGCAAGGGTAAATGAAAAGCTCCGTCAGATCAACAAAAATGCATTAACACACAGAAGTGCGGATATCTTTTTACAAGACATTATCCAATTGGATTTGAAACAAAACGCCTTCTCGAGAAATCATCTTCTATCGCGCGCAAAAAATATCCAAGAAAAAATATTTTCTTACTATTGCGTTAATTCTGATTGCCTATACTCTTATCGATCACGGATTTATCCCTCCTCGAGAGGAAAAACGAAAACAACACAGGAGAGCTTAATATGCTCAAAATACACGAAATTGTCCAAGCATACCTCCGGGAGGTGGCGATTCCGAACTTTGAACGACTGATCAGAAGGCAAACGGGGACGTCTGTGATAGCAGACGAAAACACACGAGCGGCTATCCAGATACTCTGGCTCTCCAATCCGCCCACTCAAAAAGATCCCCACATAGCCATGATGGTGTTTTTGGTTTCCCTTGGACTATTAACATCAAATAAAGATTTTTTATCTAAGGAGCTTTTTGA
Organism: Gammaproteobacteria bacterium GWF2_41_13; assembly: GCA_001801315.1. GTDB lineage: Bacteria > Pseudomonadota > Gammaproteobacteria > UBA12402 > UBA12402 > UBA12402. The sequence continues at coordinate 8,600 of MGXI01000061.1, forward strand.
TCTACTTCATGATGAACGTCAGCAGGAAATTCCTCTCGACCAAAATTATTCAACAGCGTTTTTAACGGTCTTGGCTAAATTATCCGAGGATGTAAAGAAGATGCCTCGTAAATTCAAATGTTGCTTTTCTGCTCCCGTCCCGCGTGAATTGTATGAAAAAATCCAAGGATCCATTACCCTGATCAGGGAAGTCGTCGGTACACTTACCTTACGGCCAAGTAGACCAGAAACCACACCACCACCTTCTCCTCGAGGCTAATACAACCTAAAAAGATATGTGCAAAACACAATAACCTGCGTTCAGGATAACGGAAAACAAGCCGGCGACTGAATTAGCATTATTGTTTCCGCTCATGAGCCGGGCTTCGTCATCCTGCGGTCAAGCCGCAGGATCCCCAATAAAATATCGGTTGCGCTTAACGACATCCTTGTCTTCAGCGCTCAGGGCCCGCCTCAATTTTCGCGAAGAGAGTCCCGCCCTTTCAATCTTTTTCTCTCATCGCGCTTTCATGATACGTTCTTTTTGTCGCTCCCAATCGCGCTCTTTCAGCGTTTCTCGCTTATCGTATTCTTTTTTACCCTTTGCTAAGCCGATCTCGCATTTAGCGCGTCCTGTTTTCCAATACATTCTGAGCGGCACTAGCGTAAACCCTTTTCGCTCAACGCCGCCATATAATTTATTAAGCTCGGATTGATTCAATAATAATTTTCTCGTGCGCGTCGGGTCAGGGTGAATATGCGTTGAAGCGGTCAACAAAGGCGAAATATGGCAACCGATTAACCACGCCTCGCCGCCTTTCAAAATCACATAGCTATCTCGCAACTGCACTTTCCCAGCACGCAGACTTTTAACTTCCCAGCCTTCTAATACCAACCCAGCCTCAAAGCGCTCTTCGACAAAATAATCATGTTGCGCTTTTTTATTAAGCGCGATGACTGAATCGCTGTTTGATGAATTTGTCTTCGTATTCATAATTTATTTCTTCGCTTGATCATGCAATTTACGCGCGATTTTTAGTTGGGCAATCGCTCGAGCCAACTCAATTAATGCGGCGGCATATTCTTTATCTTTCTCGCTCTTTTCGGATAACACTTTTTCAGCATGCGATTTTGCCCCTAGAGCGCGCTCCTCATCAATATCAGTACCGCGTATCACAGTATCGGCTAAAATGCTGGCTAAATAAGGTTGCACTTCTAAAAAACCGCCAGAAACATAATAGATTTCCTCACCGCCTTCGATCTTAATGACGCGCACTTCCCCCGGCTTGATTCGTGTGAGCAATTGAGAATGCCCAGGCAAAATGCCGAGCTCGCCTTCTTCGCCTGCAACAACAACCATCTGCGCTACCCCTGAGAAAATAGATTTTTCCGCGCTGACAATGTCAACGCGCAGCTGTTTTCCAAAAGCGGTTGCTGTCTGATGGTTTTGCATAATCACTCTTTATAAAGTTTTCGCTTTTTCGATTGCATCCTCAATGGTCCCGACCATATAAAATGCTTGCTCAGGCAAATCGTCGTGTTGACCTTCTAAAATTTCTTTAAAACTACGGATGGTTTCTTTTAAAGGCACATAAACCCCTTTCATACCGGTAAATTGTTCAGCAACAAAGAAAGGTTGTGACATAAATTTTTGGATTTTTCGAGCACGACTCACAATCAATTTATCTTCCTCAGATAAATCGTCCATCCCCATAATCGCGATCACATCGCGCAACTCTTTATAGCGCTGCAACGTGCTTTGCACTTTTCGCGCAACGTTATAATGTTCTTCCCCAACCATCAATGGATCCAGCTGACGACTCGATGAGTCCAGCGGATCAATCGCAGGATAAATTCCAAGCTCAACAATTTGTCGCGACAACACGACCGTCGCATCCAAATGGGCAAAGGTCGTCGCGGGGGACGGATCCGTTAAATCATCTGCCGGCACATACACGGCTTGAATTGACGTAATCGATCCCGTTTTTGTCGATGTAATGCGCTCTTGTAGCGTACCCATTTCTTCGGCTAATGTTGGTTGATAACCGACAGCCGATGGCATGCGCCCTAACAAAGCAGACACTTCAGTACCTGCCAGCGTATAGCGATAAATATTATCGATAAATAACAACACGTTTTTATCTTCATCACGAAATTCTTCGGCGAGCGTTAATCCCGTGAGTGCGACACGAAAACGATTTCCCGGCGATTCATTCATCTGCCCATACACAAGCGACACTTTTTCCAACACACCAGAACCTTTCATTTCATAATAAAAATCATTGCCTTCTCGCGTGCGCTCGCCGACGCCAGCAAAAACAGAATGCCCTTTATGTTCATGGGCAATGTTCCGAATGAGCTCCATCATATTGACGGTTTTCCCGACACCAGCACCACCAAATAACCCAATCTTCCCACCGCGCGCAAAAGGAATAATTAAATCGATCACTTTAATGCCTGTTTCTAACAATTCCGCAACCGCGGCCTGCTCTGAAAAAGTCGGCGCAGCGCGATGAATCGGCGCATGCTTATCAGATTGAATGGGGCCCATCTCGTCGACTGGCTCACCCAACACATTCATAATACGTCCCAACGTAGGCCGACCCACGGGCACCGTAATGGGCGCGCGGGTATTAATAACAGTCATGCCGCGCTTAAAACCATCCGTCGTACTCATGGCGATCGTTTTGACAATCCCATCACCCAATTGTTGTTCTACTTCCAGTACCGCCCCTACCGCTTCGACTTTTAATGCATCGTAAATTTTAGGCACATCTTCACGTGGAAATTCCACTTTAACCACAGCGCCGATAATCTCAACGATTTTTCCGATCGCTTGTTTGTCTGTCATAACCCTCGCTCCTATTACACTCATTGATTTATCGCTTGTGCGCCGCCCACAATTTCGGCGATTTCATTCGTAATCACCGCCTGCCTCGCCTTATTGTAAACAAGCCGTAAATTATCGATGACGTGTCCTGCATTATCCGTTGCATTTCTCATCGATAACATTCTCGAGGCTTGCTCGCAAGCATAATTTTCAATCACAGCCGCATACACTTGCGCCTCAAGGTAACGCGTTAATATTCCCTGCAAAAGATCTTTGGCATTGGGCTCATAAATATAATCCCATACACGCGCTTTAAATTCGGTGGCCGTCGATGTAATCGGCAATAATTGCTGAATCATGGGTCGTTGCACCATGGTATTCACAAACGTATTTGAAGCAATAAACAAAACATCAAGCTCTCGTTTGCGATAAGCATCCGTCATTACTTTGACTGCGCCGATTAAATCTTTAATACCAATCTCATCGCCAATATGCATCGCCTTAGCCATCACATTCAAATGATAACGCCGAAAAAATAAATCGGCTTTAGAACCCACCAAACATAATCCGGTTTGAACTTTTTTTTGCTCCCAATCCTTTAGCTCTTTAACTACATCGCGCATCACATTGACATTGAGCGCGCCGCATAATCCCCGATCTGTGCTAATGACAATATACCCTGCTCGAGAAATATCTCTCACTTCCATAAAAGGATGTCGATATTCCGGATGAGCATTCGCTAAATGCGCGATCACATCTAAAATTTTACGCGCATACGGTCGCGCCGCATTCATGCGATCTTGAGCTTTACGCATTTTACTGGCCGCCACCATTTGCATGGCGCGCGTAATTTTTTGCGTACTTTTAATCGTGCCAATTTTCTGGCGAATCTCTCGTGAAGCACCCATGATTAAATTACCATACGGCTGAAGTTTTAAAAGATTTAATAATCGCTTCCATTTCGTTCGCTAAGGCATCATCAAAAGAACCGGTTCGATCGATCTTTTGCGAAACATCATCATGATGTTTCGACAGAAAGTGAAGCAATGTGCGCTCAAAAGCTTGAATTTTATCCAGCGTAATATCATCTAAATAACCCCGATCTGCCGCCAATAAAGAAAATGCCATTTCAGCAACGGATAAAGGCGAATATTGTTTTTGTTTCATGAGCTCTGTCACGCGTTGACCACGCTCTAATTGTTTGCGCGTAACGGCATCCAATTCAGATGCAAATTGCGAAAAGGCTTCTAATTCACGATATTGCGCCAATGACAAACGAACCCCGCCTGCGAGTTTTTTAATAATTTTTGTTTGCGCAGCACCGCCAACACGCGAAACTGAAATACCGGCATTAATGGCTGGGCGAATACCCGCATGAAATAGATCGGATTCTAAAAAGATTTGCCCATCCGTAATCGAAATGACGTTAGTCGGAATAAATGCCGAAATATCGCCCGCTTGCGTTTCGACAATCGGTAACGCGGTTAACGATCCAGATTTATTTTTAACCGTCCCTTCCGTTTCTTTTTCAACATAACGTTCATTCACGCACGCCGCTCGTTCCAATAAACGTGAATGCAAATAAAAAATATCGCCGGGATATGCTTCTCGTCCCGGCGGTCGACGCAGTAATAAAGAAATTTGCCGATAAGCCCAAGCATGTTTCGTTAAATCGTCATAGATAATAAGCGCATCTTCGCCCCGATCACGGAAATATTCACCCATCGTACAACCCGCATAGGGTGCAATATATTGCATCGGCGCTGGCATCGCAGCAGACGCATTGATAATGATCGTATGCTTAAGCGCATCATGTTCTTCTAACTTACGCACGATTGTCGCCACCGTCGATACTTTCTGTCCGATCGCAACATAAATACATTTCACGCCAGTATCCCGTTGATTGATAATCGCATCAATGGCGATCGCTGTTTTACCGGTTTGCCGATCGCCGATGATCAACTCTCGTTGACCCCGTCCGACGGGCACCATTGCATCGATTGCTTTCAATCCAGTTTGCAACGGAACACCCACTGATTTTCTGAAAATAACGCCCGGGGCGATTTTCTCGACGGGGGAAGTTTGTTCCGATTGAATAGGCCCTTTTCCATCCAATGGATTACCCAACGAATCCATCACACGCCCTAATAAAGCCTCGCCAACCGGCACTTCAAGGATTCTCCCTGTACAATGGACTGTCATCCCTTCAGCCAAAGAACCACAATCGCCTAACACCACGGCACCGACATTATCTTGCTCAAGATTTAACGCCATCCCATAGAGATTATGAGGGAACGCGATCATTTCACCTTGCATCACGTCATCCAACCCATGCACTCTCACAATACCATCTTCAATGCTGACAATCGTTCCTTCGGTTTGCCATTCAGTCTTCGCTGAAAAACTTTCTATTTTTTTAGCAATCAGCTCACTGATTTCCGCCGGGGTTAATTTCATCGCTACTTCCCTCTTAATTGTTGATGAAGTTCCATAAGTCGGCGCTTTAAGGAACCGTCTAAAACACGATCGCCCACCGTCAAAATAACGCCCCCCAAAATAGAAGCGTCGACGCGTAAGGATAATTCAATTTTTTTATCTAATTTTCGCTGCAATGCATTTTTTAACTGCGCTTCTTGTTCGACACTTAACGGATAGGCGGACACAGCCAATACAGCAGCAATTTGTTTGGCCTCTCGATAATAAGCATCAAAAATGGGCGCAATGTCTGAAAATAAAAAAAGCCGTCGATACAGCGCTAATAGCATCAGAAAATTTTTCTGCGGCTCACTCATCTCTCCTAACAAATCGATCAACAAATCGAGCTTTTGCACTTTAGGAATCATGGGGTTTTTTATCGCCTCTTGCACAGAGCGTATCTGAATGAGGTCTCTCGCCGTTTCCAAAAAGCGAGCCCATTCGCGCAATTGATTCGTCTTTTGTGCAATCGAAAAAGCCGCTTTGGCGTAGGGTCGAGCCGCTGTCGCTTGAGCCATAAATTAAATCTCTGTCATCAGTTGATTAAATAATGCCTCATGGGCTGATCTATCCACCTGTTTTTCTAAAATTTTTTCAACGCCCGCGACAACCAAATCCGCCATCTCTAACCGTAATGCCCGCTTTGTTTCTTGTAGTTGCTGCGCAATTTCCGCTTGCGCTTGCGTTATTATTTTTTTGCTTTCCAGCAGCCCTCGATCTTTCGACTCATCAATCAATTTTGTCGATTGTCGCTGTGCTTGATCAATAATTTTTATTGCCTCTCCTTTGGCTTTTTGCAGCATTTCCAGTGTTTGGTGGTGCGCCATTTCGAGTCGACGTTTACCGCGTTCGCCGGCTTCAATTCCTTCGGCAATTTTTTGTTCACGGTCTTTGAGCGCTTTCATCATCGGCGGCCAAATATATTTCATCGTGAATCGCACAAAAAGCAGAAAGACAATAATTTCTACAATCAGCGTCGCGTTAATGTCCATAAGAAAAACCTTTATCGATAATTAAATATCAGCGTTTTTAATGCGCCAATTTCGCTGCTGTTGAAATGACGGGCCCGAGAAATGGATTAGCAAATGTAAAATAAAGCGCCAAACCCACGCCAATCATCGACACCGCATCCAACAACCCCGCCACAATAAACATTTTAATTTGCAACATCGGCATAATTTCCGGCTGACGCGCAGAACTTTCTAAAAACTTTCCGCCCAGAAGACCAAATCCGATCGCCGTTCCTATCGCGCCTAATCCGATCAATATAGCCACAGCAATGACAGTAAGCCCTTGCACCTGAGCAATCAATTGCGTTATTTCCATTGTTTTTCCCCTTTAGGTTGTTAAATAAAATTTTTTTTATATCATCGCGGCTCTGATGATACACAAACGTTCAAGTTTTTCGTTAAAAAAACCAAAATACGAGCGGGTCTCCTTCGCGCAAAATAATTTAATGTGATTCACAAGCCAAACTAATATACACAATCGTCAACATCATAAAAATGAACGCTTGCAATAAAACAATCAACAAATGAAACACCGTCCAAATAAATCCTAAAGCCAAATGCCCCAATAGGATTCCGATTCCCAGCGGCATTCTCACTAAAAAAGGCAATGTCTCTGTTTGCGACCACCAGGGAATTAATGCGATCAAAATAAAAATTAATTCTCCAGCATACAGATTTCCAAACAATCGTAAAGACAAAGAAATCGGTCGGGCCAATTCTTCAACCAGGCGCAATAAAAAATTAGCAGGAAATAAGTATGCGCCAAAAGGTTTAGTAAAAACACCTTTTGTCCATCCCCCCAATCCGCCACATTGGATACCATAAAATAACGTTAAAATGAATACCGTGCCCGACAAAGCAAACGTTAAATTCAAATCTCCCGTCGCGACCAATCGTAAATGCGATAGCCCAATAAACGTAAATAAATAAACAACGTCAACGGGAATTAAATCCATAAAATTCATCAAAAAAACCCAAGCAAAGATGGTTAATGCGAGCGGCGCCAATAATTGACTTTTACCGTGGTAAGAATCGCCGACTTGTTTGTCGACAAAAGATAACACCACCTCGATAAAATTCTGCCAGGGCTTCGGCTTGTTGCTCGTTGCTCTTCTGGCAATATAGGAAAACACGATCAAAAACACCAAACCCAGAACAACAGAGATGCCAACAGTATCAAGGTTCAGCGTCCAAAATCCACCACTCTCACCGACTTTAAAATTATGCAAATTCAAGGTTAAATGCTGCAAATGATGCTGAATATATTCAGCAGAATTCATTTTTTGCATTTCGATTGACATCAGCATTAATCCACTTTTAACAATAAAGGAGCGAACCCTTGTAAAAATTGCATCGCCACAAATCCCATCAAAAACGGCATCAGCTCAATAGACGATACCCATTTTATAACAATCAGCAATAAAACCACATTAATCACGATTTTTTTTGCTTCGGCAAGATAAATCGTTTTCATCCAAGCTGTCGCTTGTCGCGCCCCGGTGAAAACAAAAAATTTTCGCGCAAAATAAAAATTAGCTGGCAAGCCAATAAGCCCGCCTAAAAAAATCGCATCGGCCGCGTGGATATTGTCACAAAAAAACACACTGATCGCCATCGCAAAACTCAGTGCAACTTGCAACAATAGCAACCGATTAACAACTCTTTTACCCGACTCAATGGCTCGTATAACGCCCATACGTTTTCGTCCAAAATAATGAAAAGCGATTATAAAGACAATCCCCCAAGGCGGCAACGAGAAATTCTTCCCGTTCTCACAATCACAAAATTCATGTATAATTTTACTGATTACTTTTTATTTGCTGGCATGAAGGAGCTGTAACCCATGGAACATCAAACCCAAAAAAACCATCCCGCATCAAATCAAGAGACAATTATAAAATCATCCTGTCAACCCACTGCTTGTGGCTTTAAATTGTTTTTACTCGTGCTCATTTTAATCTTGGTCGGCGCTTTGATTTATGGCGCCTCCTGGGCTTTGCAAATACAAAAACGCATGAACTCTCTTGCGGGACAACAATCTATTTTATCGACGCGATTTTCGGACTTAAATGGATTATTTCAAGCACAATCAGAAACCGCGCAAAATCAATTGAAAGCGCTCGGCAATTATCAAGCAACACTCGATCAACTCAAACAAACGATCGGATCAAATCAGTCGTGGGTACTCGCTGAAGTCGATTACCTTTTGCATACCGCACAATTTGATCTCACTATACAACATCAAATTCCACAAACCATTTTATTACTAAAAGCGGCTGATGATCGATTAAATGCATTACATGACGCCAAGACCCTCGCATTGCGTGATCAGTTAGCAAAAATGATTACCGATTTATCCGCTATTCCTATCGTTGATAAAACCGGTATTTATCTTCAATTAAAAGCGCTCGACGACACAGTGGATCAATTACCACTCATTCAAGATCATTTGCAATTTTCAACGACACAAAATCACACAACGCCTATACCCGCCTCCATCAAATCCAAATGGCTCGACCTATTGCATACCTTTAAAATAACCCTTAAAGAAATTCTCATCATTCGCCATCATGAACAACCGATTGAGCCGCTGATGACAGATCAATATCGCGACCTTCTAAATATCCGCTTGCATGTGTTGTTTGCAGAAGCCGAATGGGCCACGCTTAATGAACAAACGAGTCTCTATCAATCCATCCTGAATCAATTGCAAACAATATTTCAGCATTATTTTATACAAACTGACGCTAAACTCTTAACTATGCAGCAAACGCTTCACACATTACAACCCATCAACTTTTCGCCAACACTTCCTGATCTGACCCCTGTTTTAGAGGCCTTCCAAAAACTGCAATCAGGAAAATAGGAGCCCGCCACTATGAAACGACTCATTATTTTTTTTCTCATTTTAGTCATTGCCGTATTAATCGGCGTTACTGTAAAAATCGATCCAGGCTACATGCTTATCGCTTATCGACAATGGACGGCTGAAATGCCCCTTTGGTTCGCAGTTATTTCACTGTGTTTCCTCTTTGTCTTATTACACACTCTTTTAATCGCTTGGCGGTCCATCAAGAATTTCTCGGCATTTTATCGCATTCGCCGTAAATTATTGCGGACGCATCGCCCTTATATACTCACTCGACAAGGCTTATTCGCTTTCCTGCACCAGGATTTCAAAAAAGCTGAAAAATTATTAACAAAAGGATTACGGCACAATCGATTAGCACCGATCAACAACCTGGTCCTAGCAGCCATTGCACAGGAAAAACATCAGCCTAAAAAAGCAGAACAAGCGATTTTGGCAGCCAGTCGATCCGCATCGGAAGAACAAATGCTCATTAATGTCCTGCAGGCTCGATTGTTCATGCAAAATAACGAATGGCAATCAGCATTCACTTTATTACAAAGCTTGCGCGCAATGGAGCCTGAGAATCCCCTTATTTTAAACGCGCTCAAAACTGTTTATATCCACCTGCGCCAATGGCACGATCTGGTCAAAATTTTCCCTCTTTTGCGGGATTTAGGCGAAGCGGAAAAAGACAAAGACTTATTGTTGGCGTATTGCCGAGGACTAAATCAATTAGGGCAACCCGATGAAGCCTTAAAAATGATCGTGCATTTCCTGAATAAAAAATGGGATGATGCGTTGTGTGAATTGTATGGACTGATTACCTCTTCCCACGCCGCCAAGCAAGTTAAAACCGCCGAAAAATGGCTCAAATGCGAACCAAAAAATCCTGTGCTATATTTAACATTAGGGCGATTAGCCAACCGATCAAAGGAATGGCAGGACGCGGAGAATTATTTGATGTCGAGCCTTCAATTAAGCGAACATCGAGATGCTTATATTGAACTCGCTTTTTTATATACGGCGAAAAGCGAAAATGAAAAAGCACTTGAGATGTTTCACAAGGCAAATTTATTAACTGATTAATAAGGTAATTATTCGCCGCGATCGTGACGATACAAGAACGTTCGGATTTTGGATGATTTTTCGTCAAAAAACGCCAAAATATGAGCGTTCCTTAGACAGCACTAGTTACCAATAGAGATTTATATATGGCGTTACGAAAAATTTTATACTACCCCGATCCAAAATTAAAAACGATCGCGCATCCTGTCACAGAAATCAATGAAGAGATCAAAACACTCATTGATGACATGTTTGACACGATGTACGAGGCCAAAGGGTGCGGGCTTGCGGCTACCCAAATTGGCGTTCCGCTTCAACTTGTTGTGATTGATTTTGGCGAAGAAAAAAAACGCAATCCATTAGTCTTAATTAATCCTGTCATTACCGAACAATCGGGGGAACAGATCTTCGAAGAAGGCTGCTTGTCCCTGCCAGGGCTTTATGAAAAAGTTAAACGCGCAAATAATATCAAATTAACGGCGCTCGATGAAAAAAATGCACCTTTTGAGATTTGTGCGAAAGAAGATTATTTCTGCCAATGCTTGCAACATGAAATTGATCATTTGCACGGAAAATTATTTATCGATCGCTTATCGCCTCTAAAACGATCCCGCGCTAAGAAAAAACTGATCAAAGCGATAGCAAATTAATTCACGATGCGCTCTTAAAAATCATCGGCCCCGTTTTAGCTGGCGGATGATCAGGCAAGTATAATGGACCGCTTTGGCCGCAACCAGAAATGGCGCCAAGCACGACTCCTATCAAAAGCAATAAGCTCGGTTTCGTTACAAATTTTTTTTTAACATCTCCGAGGATTGAGGGAATGAATCGCTTCGCGATGGTCATTACTGATGTTCTCTTATTTTCAGTTTTCATCACTTTTCTTTTTCCTCATTCTCGCGTACGCAAGGAATACGATTTAGTATTTTTCGGATTTAACTGCGATAGCTTTCAACACACAAAGATGGAATCGTTATGCTTATTTAGCCATTGGCAGTGAGGTTCGGAATTGAAGGGGGATTCATTCATGATTTTCATCTGGATCCCGCGGTCAAGCCGCGGGATGACTGTCACCCATCGACGAAGATCACGGGATCCAGAAAATAAATTCATTGCGAAGCGATTCATTCCCTCAATACTCAATCCTTGCATTGGCGGAATATACCACGAAAATATCAGTACCCCACAATTCTATTACAAACTAAAAGTCCTCTATGCTACCATCGTCAACCAAAATAAGGAGAAAACAATGACAAAAACCCCCATCGACGCCATTGAAATAATCACGGCTGATAATCCCGTCGGCACCCTCATTTGGATGCATGGGCTCGGCGCTGACGGCCATGATTTCGCCGGCGTTATTCCCGATTTAAAATTGCCCAAAACGCTTGCCTTGCGGTTTATCTTTCCTCACGCGCCAGTCCAACCTATCACGATCAATGGCGGATATCCGATGCGTGCGTGGTTTGACGTACACGGACTCGATCGACACGCCAAACAAGACGAA
>MGXI01000062.1 GCA_001801315.1 Gammaproteobacteria bacterium GWF2_41_13
ATTTTCTTTTTTTATTCCTTTCATCTTGTCGTTTAAGTTCAGCGGCTCTTTTTTATTTCAGTGGTTTAGGATTGAGGATCAAGGAATGAGGATTGAGGGGTGGTCGCGGCTTGCGACGCGGGATACCTCATGCGCTACATTCATCAAAAATTCGATGTCTTTGTATTGTTTGATTTTTGAATTTAGCGCCCTGGCATTGGTGTGCGTGGTTTTTCGCGTTGTTTTTCGTCAGACCTTTTAGGAGACGTTATTTTTATTTCCCCGTTTCCATCCATTTTGACTCGCATTACAGGGATGGCATCAGATTGAGAATCACAAAAGCCTTTAATTAACCTGAGTTCGGGATAAGGAGTGTCAGTAAGTCATAGAAGGAACCGACAATTTTTGATTATACATTTTGATAGATGGTTTTTTGGGCTGATGAATATAGGCGACACTAACGCCCTCCCAGCGACAACTATTTTTACCTATTGATTTGGGCATAATGGAACGCTTTGAATGATTAATAAATAATCAAACGGAGCGGCGTATGACATGCACGAATTAGCAGGTAAAAAAACTCATGAAAGAACTTCATAAACACACCCTAACGATTGCAGCCGCCAAGGCTGGTATGGATGTTAAAACGGGGCGCAAGTACCGGCGCGCCAATAAACTGCCTTCGGAATTGAAACGGCCTCACGATTGGCTGAAGCGCCCCGATCAATTTCCTGATGTTTTATGACGAGGTGGTAAAAATGCTCGGGGCTTCACCATCGCTGCAAGGGCTGATCGGTCCGTGACAAGAAATCTCTTTTCGATAAAATTATTATTTAATTTGATATAAATTTATTGCAAAACAATAAAACACAGCGTAAATTATTTGCTGAGGTTTTTATTTCACGTAATTTTATTTAACAGAGGAGATTAGACGTGGACAAAATTAAAAGAGTAAGCAGGCGATTTCTGATTTTATTTCAATTTTTGTTTTATATAACGCCTGTTATGGTTGTGTGGTTTTGGTTAAGCATCCATGGTGAATTTGACATCTTTTCTCAATTTGGGATAGGCTCAGAGTTTTTTTTGTGACCGACTACTTTAAATGGATTAACGAGATTTTTAGGAATCATGGCATCCATTTTGCCAGCAAGTATATTTATGTATTCGATACATCAGCTCATTAAAATTTTTCGCCATTATGAAGAGGGTGATATTTTTTCAACCGATAATGCAATCGGTATAAAAAATTAGCGTACGCTTTATTTGCTCAGGTTATCGGCGGCTTATTTTACAAGACGTTAATGTCATTGGTGATGACCTTTCAAAATACGGGCGCCGGCCAAAAAATTATCGCCATCAATGTAGATGGAATGGATTTTGTAGTTTTGGTAACGGGAGGGATTATTTTATTAATTGCGTGGGTCATGAAGGAAGCTCAGAAAGTTTCTGAAGACCAATCGTTGACAGTATAAGGGAATATCATGAGTATTATTATTAATTTGGATGTCATGATGGCAAAACGGAAAGTGCGTTTAGGTGAACTTGCTAAGTCAATTGGTATTACGGAAGCGAATCTTTCTATTTTAAAAAACGGAAAAGCAAAAGCAATTCGTCTAACAACGCTAAATGAAATTTGTAATTTTTTAGATTGTCAGCCAGGAGATATCCTTGAATTTAAACAATAGATACAATTGAGTGGACGGCCTTTTTTTGTAAATCTCCTCGAGAATCTCAATGCGCATATACAAAAAATTGTTTCACGTAGAACATTTCACTTTTAAAAATATTTTTGTAAATCCCTGACTGAGTCGTGGCGATAACAGGAACGTTTAGATTTTGGATGATTTTTGATGAAAAATCGACGAAAAAGCGGAGTTGTGCACAGGGGTATATGGGCGTTTTGAAGGGATTTTTCATCAAAAGGCGCCAAAATATGGACGTTCTTATGAGCGCGCCGAATAGCCATATATTTTTTAAATTTGTTCCACGTGAAACAATGATGCGAATGAATCCTATATTTCATTTTTTAAAACCTCTCTTAAATAATAAATCGCTATTTTTTTGAACAAATTTTTTTGCTAGAAACAACTATAACTCATTGATAAAACAAAAAAACAGTAAATTAAGTCTAATCATATTCTGCTGTCCGTACCTATTCTTTACCGTTTGATTTTAAAGGTGAATCGTAATAATATCCTCGCTTCGCTTTAAGGATGATGATTTCCATGGCTGATGAAAAAAAACCAATCAAAAAAAAACGTGCTTCAGATGTAGATGTGGTAAAAATGCCGCCGCATTCAACGGAGGCCGAGCTATCTTTATTGGGCGGTTTAATGTTGGACAATCAGGCTTGGGATAAAATTGTCGATCGGATAAGCGCCATTGATTTTTATCATCAACGCCATCGATTAATTTTTGATGCGATGATGTATTTATCCAGTAAAGATCGCCCATTAGATGCATTGACGATATCGGAGGCGCTGAAGTCACGAGAGCAGTTAAGCGAAATCGGGGATGAATCTTATCTATTTGAACTGGCCAATAATGCTTTGAGCGCTACGAATATCGTAGCCTACGCTGATATTATTCGAGAAAAATCGATTTTGCGACAATTGATTGGCGTGACCAATTCAATTGCCGACAATGCATTTAATCCGCAAGGTCGCGATAGTCTTGAAGTGCTTGATGATGCGGAGCGGCAAATATTTGCGATTGCTGAACAAAAAAAACGGGGACGTGGCGTCACAAAAATAGATAGCCTTTTAGCGAAAGCCATTGACCGAATCGATACGCTCTATCATAGCGATCAAACGATTACCGGATTATCAGTAGGCTATCACGATTTTGATGAAATGACTTCAGGACTGCAACCCGCTGATTTAATTATAGTCGCTGGGCGACCCTCGATGGGGAAAACGGCTTTTGCCATGAATATCGCCGAGCACGCGGCTATTAACAATAGCAAACCGATTCTTGTTTTTAGTATGGAAATGCCAGGAGAAGCCTTGGCAATGAGAATTATTTCGTCACTCAGTCGCATTGATCAACATAAAGTGAGAACAGGTCGATTAGAAGATGAGGATTGGCCGCGTATTACCTCAGCTGTTAATTTGCTGGCGGAGGCTAAGTTATTTGTTGATGATACACCCGCGTTGAGTCCCGCCGAGCTTCGCGCACGCGCACGGCGATTAGCAAGAGAGCAGGGCGATTTAGGATTAATTATTGTTGATTACTTGCAATTAATGCAAGTGCCTGGGTTTAGAGAAAACCGGACGACGGAAGTTTCTGAAATTTCCAGAACATTAAAAGCAATCGCCAAAGAATTGCATGTACCTATTTTGGCGCTTTCACAATTGAATCGAAGCCTCGAGGCGAGAAGTGATAAGCGGCCGGTTATGTCGGATCTAAGAGAATCAGGCGGATTGGAACAGGATGCCGACGTGATCGTTTTTATTTATCGTGATGAAGTTTATAATGAAAACAGCCCAGATAAAGGCAAAGCGGAAATTATTATTGCTAAACAACGTAATGGCCCAATCGGGAAACTCTTTCTGACTTTCTTAGGGAAATTTACTCGTTTTGAAAATTATACACCCGATATTTATACAGGTGGTACTTTGTAATGTCTCGTCCAACTTATGTGGAAATTGATTTAGAAGCGTTGCAATATAATTTAACCCGTATTCGCAAATTGGCGCCAACAGCGAAAGTGACGGCGATGATTAAGGCGAATGCTTATGGGCACGGTCTTTCGCGCGTTGCACAAGCGCTTATCGAAGCTGATGCCTTTGGTGTTGCCGGGCTTGAGGAAGCCAGCGCCGTTCGACGAGCGGGGCTGCAAAATCCAATCATTCTCATGGCTGGGTTCTTTTCTTCCCAGGAATTTGAAGTAATTGAAGCGCTGCAGTGTGAGCTTGTTATTCATTGCAAAGAACAAATTACCGTGCTTCAGCAGCGATCATTTAAAAAGCCTATTAAAATATGGATAAAAATCAATACAGGGATGAACCGTCTCGGATTTAGACCAGAAGAAGTGGGTGCTGTTTATGAAGCTTTATCCCATCTTGCTTTTTTGCAAAAACCTTTTGGTTTTATGACTCATTTTTCTGATGCAGATTGCTCTGAAAACCATAAAACAGAACGTCAAATTGAACTTTTTGAAACGGCGACAGGTGGTTTTTTGGGCGAACGCAGTTTAGCCAATTCAGCCGGCATTTTAAATTTTCCACAAGCGCATGCTGATTGGGTGCGTCCAGGATTGTTATTATACGGTGCTTCTCCGATAGCGGGAAAATTGGGGCGTGATTTTAATCTCAAACCGGTGATGACGCTGCGTTCTCAATTGATTGCTAAACGAGAACAAAACCCTCAAGAAACAGTGGGATATGGAAGTACATGGCAGTGTAAAAAATTAACGCCTGTTGGTATTGCGGCAATCGGTTATGGCGATGGATACCCCTATCGTTTTAAAACTGAAACGCCTATCCCTGTTTTAGTCGGAGGACAGTTATGCTCTGTTTTAGGGCGTGTGGCGATGGATATGGTGGCCATTGATTTAAGTGCGAACCCCTATGCACAAGTAGGTGATGAGGTGATTTTGTGGGGAAGCCAGTTACCCGTTGAATTGATTGCAAAAGCAGCGGGAACTATCCCGTATAAATTATTATGTGGCATTGCGCCGAGAGTGCACGGGGCAGAATAAAGGCATTAAAGAGCTTTCTCGTCAAAAATTATCCAAAATCTGAATCACTTGGTTTTTGCGAGAGCGGTGCAATAAACATAGGATAAACGCTTGCTTAATTTTGCAACATTACCATGGTAGGTATAATTTTTTTCACGATAAATTTTTTCAAGGATGGAAGGTCTGATCTCAAGCTGATCGGCAAGTGATTGAAACGAAAAAGCACGTTGATCAATAAGCTGATAAATCATTTTTTTTATTTGATCTTGAGTAAACATGAGTTCTTTACCTGGCTTTTTTTAAAATATATCAGTATCTGTGTCTTTCGCAAATAATTCGAGATGTTTTTTGAGAAAAATAATAAAACAAGGTATGCTTCGGGCACGAATTCGCGTTTAAAAACTGGATAGCTATTCAGTGCGTTAGGAGCTTCCATATTTTAGCGCTTTTTCATCTATTTTTTGTCAAAAATCATACAGATTTTACGCAATAGAATTAAAAAACATGTCAAACAAGCATCAAACATTACTGGGATTTGATTACGGAAGAATGTCGATTGGTGTTGCGGTGGGGCAAACAGTTACAAAAACAGCAAAGCCTCTTTTAGCGCTTAAAGCAGAAAATGGGCTGCCCGCTTGGGAGGTTGTTGCTGAGTTGATCCAATCGTGGAAACCTGATTGTCTCGTCGTTGGTTTGCCTTTGGGAATGGACGGAAAGCCTCAAGAAACAACAGAAAAAGCGTTGCAGTTAGCGAAAGAATTACACAGCCACTTCCATTTACCAGTGTATACAATTGATGAGCGTCTAACAACGGTCGAAGCAAAAGCGCGGTTATTTGAGCAGGGAGGCTATCGAGCCTTGGGAAAATCGGCGATTGATGCTGTTTCTGCTCAAATTATTTTGGAGAGCTGGATGTCTCAGGAGTCGGATATACAACACGCTTCGTATTTTTGATGGCAATGCGTATACTCTGAGCTGTGCAACAAGATGAGCTTGTTTTTTTATGAGTGTTTGGAGTTGAAATAATTAATTTGGAGTGGATACCGTGGGAATAACGATCAGAAATCTGTTTTTTTTCTATTTCATTCTCGTTTTAGGATGGCTTTTTTTTAATGGGTTTTTACAAGCAGAAGGATTTTTACAGTTTTGTGCAATGAGTTTTTTGGAACATCTCTTAGCGGCTTTTTTATTGATTACTTTTCTTTGTGCTTTTTTGCAACATCAAACGAAGCGAGCCCGTATAGTTTATAGCACTGTTGCGCTTATTTGGTCGGTATTAGGTGCTATTATCTCAATGCATCATGTCTGGATGCAATATTTTTTGCGAGGTGCTATTGTTGCTGAATTGCCCGATGGAATGACTTTTGTTCAAATTATTAAAATGGGCATTGTTGGTGATCAGAGTTGTAGAGTGATTGGTTTTTCTATTCATGGGATGAGTTTGGAAATAATAGCAACATTATTTTTCCTTGTTTTTGCGGCGATTTCTTTTGTTCATTTGAAAAATGCATTGACTTATAAACAGTAAAGGAAGCAACGTCTTGTGCAGTGAACAAAAAATCTCTCTTCATCGATTGCCTTGTTCATCATTAAAAGGCGCAGGACAAAAAACAGAACAACAATTAGCTAAGCTGGGTTTATTGACAGTTGCCGATCTTTTATTTTACTTACCTTTCCGCTATGAAGATCGAACACGGATAACTTCCATTCGTGATTTACGCATGGGTGAGCCTGCGTTGGTTGAAGGGAAGCTGGATTCTGTTGAGCTCGTTTTTCGTGGACGTCCGCAATTGATTTGTCGACTTCGAGATGAGAGCGGTTTTTTGTTTTTGCGTTTTTTTCATTTTTCATCTTATCAAAAAGAGCAGCTAAAAAAAGGAATTACATTGCGTTGTTTCGGCGAGGCGCGTTTTGAAAAAATGCATATTGTAATGACGCATCCTCAATATCAAATCATTGATTCAGAAAATCCTCCATTGCTCGAAGCTTCTTTAACGCCTATTTATCCCTCGACAGAAGGGTTGAAGCAGGCCGCCGTTCGAAAATTAATACAGCAAGCACTAGCCTTGTTTTTGCATTACGAATTACCTGAATTATTACCGACAGAAATTTTAACGCGATATCAATTACCCTCGATCAAAGAAGCTATTTTATTTTTGCATAAACCGCCCCCCGATGCTTCTAACGCGCTGATTGAGAAGCGTCAGTATAGTGCGCAGCAACGGTTGATTCTCGAAGAATTATTAGCCCATCATCTGAGCTTACGATTATTACGGGAAAAATCGATGGCCTATTCGGCCGTTTTATTTAAATCAACGCGTCAATTAGTGGATTCGTTTTTAACGCAATTACCTTTTCAACTAACCGCCGCGCAGTGCCGAGCGATCAAAGAAATTGAGCAAGATCTTTACCAAAAAACACCGATGATGCGATTATTGCAAGGGGATGTGGGCTGTGGGAAAACAATTGTTGCAGCTTATATCGCGTTAAGGATGATTGAAAGTGGTTATCAAGTCGCTTTGATGGCGCCGACAGAAATTTTAGCAGAACAGCACGTTAAAAACTTTTCGCGTTGGTTCGAACCGCTCAAGATCAAATTAGCTTGGTTATCTGGATCATCGAAAGGAAAACAACGACAAGCAACGTTGGAAAAAATTAGCAATGGAGAGGCGCGCATGGTGATTGGGACCCATGCGCTTTTTCAAAAAGAGATTGTGTTTCATGCCTTAGGCCTTGTGATTATCGATGAGCAACACCGTTTTGGTGTACACCAACGGTTGATGTTGCGGGAGAAAGGGCAGACGCATAATTATCAGCCTCACCAGCTGGTGATGACCGCAACGCCCATTCCAAGAACGCTCGCGATGTTGGCTTATGCTGATTTAGATCAATCGATTATTGATGAACTGCCTCAAGGGCGAAAACCCATTACGACACGGCTTGTCAATCATCGGCGTCGAGCAGAAGTGATCGCGCATGTGCGGGGAATTTGCAAAGAAGGGCGCCAAGCCTATTGGGTTTGTCCGCTGATCGAAGAATCGGAGCTTTTACCGATTCAAGCTGCCGAACAACTGATCGAAGAAATTAAAAGCGAGTTATCCGAATTTAATATTGCACTGGTTCATGGACGATTAAAGTCGCTTGAAAAAGAGCGACTCATGAGCGCATTTAAGCAAGGCGAATATCATATTTTGGTTGCAACGACTGTGATTGAAGTCGGTGTTGATGTGCCGAATGCCAGTCTTATGATTATTGAAAATGCCGAGCGATTTGGACTTTCGCAATTACATCAATTGCGTGGCCGTGTGGGGCGAGGAGATTATTTGAGTTATTGTGTGTTGCTTTATCGATCACCACTGTCGGCATTTGCAAGAAAACGATTAAGCGTCATGCGCGAAACGCAAGATGGATTTTTGATTGCACAACAAGATTTACAATTGCGAGGCCCCGGTGAAATTTTAGGGACGCAACAGTCAGGGATTGCGCAAATGAAAATTGCTGATTTAGTGCGAGATCGAACATTACTCCTCGATATTAGATCAATCGCCGATTTTGTGCTGGAGAAATATCCTTCTTTGGCGCCATTGCTGGTGCGAAGATGGTTGGCACGGTCAATTCAGTATGGGCAGGTTTGATGCGTGAAATGGTTTGATAGGGTTGCGTTTTGAATGCGAGATGCTATACGTTAAAACAATAAAAAATAGTTAAAGAGGTGATTGTGCTAACGAATGTGTATTTAACGGGTAATTCAGACAATATTATAGAGAGACTCCGGTCCTGTTTGTGTTATACCTTTGGAAAAAAAATAGACTCATCACAGCCAATACGATTTCCGGAAAAAAATGCTTCCCTGACTCTCCAGTGGGTAATGCAAACGGTATCTAACGAAGAGATAATCTCTACAGGCGGAGCTTCTCCTGTGATTCTGATGGCTATTGATAATTTTGAAGAGACTTTGTTTCAGAGGACTAGTCAATGGATGGAGGCTATAAAAAAGGCAATCAGATCAGAAAAACCTATATTCATTTTAATGGGGGAACCGGTTCATTCTGCTGATTTAGCTAATCTCTCTCAAGCATTGAAATGTTTAACCTATCTTGAAGTTGAAATAAACCCGCTTTTGTGTGATGCAGATAAAATAAAAAAAACATTGGGTCAGTTAATTGATCTTTCTCGACTTCCTTTGCGATATATCGATTTGTTGATTGCAATTCAAACGGCGAAATATGATCCCCATGTAATAGATAGCTGGAAAAGGACAGCGGGACTAATTAAATTGGAAGAATATTTGCTCTGGCATGGGAATGCAGAACGGCGGCAAAGAGCAGTTCAAGATGCTGTTAGTAGAGCACATTATTTTGTTTCTGATAGCGCGATGAAAGTAATGATGTCAAATTTACCAGATCAGTTAGAAAGGCTCGATCGTCAGTTTGCACAGAATTCTAAAGCAATTATGGACCCGGCTTTATTTAAAGAGAGTTCATCGACGTTTTTTGGACGTAGGCCTCCATGTTTAATGGAGATAGAAACGCTTTTAGATGAGGAAAAACATGATTTGGCTTATGGTCTTGCTTCGGGGGAAAGGAGTACGGATGTATTGGATGACTTGTCCGATAGAAAATCGGGAAGACCACTATTTGAATTATAGGGGGGATTAAAATCCCGCTATTTCTTAATTGAGAAATGACAGCAAAAACCCTACAATGCAGTTTATTAACAACAACGTAATTATTCACTACGATCTTAATGATACAAGAACGTTCAGATTCTGGATGATTTTTGACGAAAAACCGATGGAAAAGCGGAGTGTATAAATAATACATGAGCATTTTGAGGAGATTTTTCGTCAAAAAGCGCCAAAATAGGAGCGTTCCTTAAAAAACACTGAATAGTTACACAACAACTTCCAATGAGAGGGAATTATTTTATGTTATCTCGGTTCGAGTTGGCCAATGCCATTCGTTTTTTAAGTATTGATGCGGTTCAAAAAGCCAATTCGGGTCATCCCGGTATGCCCATGGGGATGGCGGATATTGCTGAAGTACTGTGGAACGATTTTCTAAAGCATAATCCGAACAACCCACATTGGATCAATCGTGATCGATTTGTGTTATCGAACGGACACGGATCGATGTTGCAATATTCGCTACTACATTTAACAGGATACGATCTTTCAATCGACGATCTCAAGCAGTTCCGTCAGTTACACTCAAAAACGCCAGGGCATCCCGAAGTGGGTATGGCGCCGGGTATTGAGACAACGACAGGTCCCTTGGGGCAGGGGTTAGCGAATGCTGTGGGCATGGCGCTGGCAGAAAAAATGCTAGCGGCCCATTTTAATCGAGAAGGGCACGAGATCATCGATCATTTTACTTATGCGTTTGCAGGCGATGGTTGTTTGATGGAAGGCGTTTCACATGAGGTATGCGCATTGGCAGGGACTTGGAAATTAGGGAAATTAATTGTTTTTTGGGATGATAATAAAATCTCGATTGATGGCAATGTGAGCGATTGGTTTACAGACGATACAGCGAAACGATTTGAAGCGTATCATTGGCATGTCATTCGCAACGTGAATGGTCATGATTCAGAGGCGATTAAAGAGGCGATTATTGAAGCACGAAACTCGGATCGGCCAACTTTAATTTGTTGTAATACCGCCATTGGCTATGGTTCTCCCAATAAAGCGAAAACAGCCAGTTCTCACGGATCGCCATTGGGCGCAGAAGAGATTGTTTTGACGCGTCAACAATTGAATTGGCCTTATGCGGCGTTTGAGATCCCGAAAGAAATTTATGCAGCATACGATGCTAAGAAAAAAGGCGATGTTTTTGAAAAAGAGTGGGAAGCGCGCTTTGCCGCCTATCGTGAAGTTTATCCCGATCTGGCGAAAGAGTTATTGCGGCGTTCGGTTCGACAATTAACGGCTGGTTGGGAGAAGCTATGTCAGGAAATTATTGAAAAGGCGCTGCAAAATACGGATAAAATGGCGACGCGCAAAGCATCTCAAGTGATATTAAATGATTTGGGACCCGCGTTGCCTGAATTATTGGGCGGATCCGCCGATTTAACAGAGTCTAATTTAACGGAATGGAAAGGGGCGCAATCGTTTACTGAAAAAAACCAGGATGGGTGTTACATTCATTATGGTGTTCGTGAGTTTGGTATGTCGGCGATTATGAATGGATTAGCGCTGCATGGTGAATTTATTCCTTATGGCGGGACTTTCTTGGTATTTTATACGTATGCGGCCAATGCTGTTCGGATGGCGGCGATCATGAAGCAGCGTATCATTTTTGTTTATTCACATGATTCGATAGGACTAGGTGAAGATGGTCCGACGCACCAACCCGTTGAACAATTAGCGGCTTTACGTGCTGTGCCGAATTTATCGGTGTGGCGCCCTTGTGATTTAGTCGAAACGGCCGTTGCTTGGATTTCGGGCATCGAAAGAAAAGAAGGACCCATGGCGTTGATTTTATCGCGACAAACTATTCCAGTTCAGACTCATAACGCCTCGCAAATTGAACAAATAAAACGGGGTGGATATGTAATATTTGATTGCGAAAATGCCCCCGACAGGATTATCATTGCCGCCGGCTCTGAGGTTGGTTTGGCGATTGAGGCGGCGAAACAGTTGAATCAACGTGGAAAGCGCGTCAGGGTTGTTTCGATGCCATCAATAGACACCTTTGAAAGGCAAGACGAAGCTTATCGAAAAACCGTATTGCCACCAACTGTTAAAAAACGGGTGGCGATTGAAGCGGGCGCTAGTTTGCCGTGGTATCGATGGGTTGGTGATGAAGGCGTTGTAATGGGTTTAGACCGCTACGGTGATTCTGCCCCAGCGGAGCAAGTATTTGCCGAATGTGGATTGACGATCGATCGCATTATGCATGTGGTCGAATCATTGAGTTGATGTAATATTCATCGTGGTCGTGATGATGCAAGAACGTTCAGATTTTGGATGATTTTTGACGAAAAATCGATGAAAAAGCGGAGTGTATAAATAATACATGAGCATTTTGAAGAGATTTTTCGTCAAAAAGCGCCAAAATAGGAGCGTTCCTTAGAAGACACTGAGTAATTACGAATTGATTATTTAAAGAGGAGAGAGATCATGGCAGTAAAAATAGCCATTTCTGGGTTTGGCCGAATTGGTCGCAATGTGTTACGGGCGATTTATGAGCATAATCGTCGCGGAGAAGTAGAGATTGTTGCGGTGAACGATCTGGGCGATTTAGAAACGTTAGCCTACTTATTAAAACACGATACGATTCACGGGAAATTTGCAGGTACGGTGGATGTCGATAATGGCGATTTAGTCGTGAATGGCGACCGTATTAAAGTGTATAAAGAAAAAGATCCCATTAATTTACCTTGGAAAGCGTTGAATGTTGATGTGGTGCATGAATGTACGGGTCACTTTGTTTCTGGGCCGAAAGCGAAAGCTCATTTAGAAGCGGGCGCAAAAAAGGTTTTAATTTCCGCGCCGGGAACCGAAG
>MGXI01000063.1:0-1188 GCA_001801315.1 Gammaproteobacteria bacterium GWF2_41_13
TCTTATAGTCGCTTCAGGTGGCAAAAAGTGGGTTAAAGTGGGATAAAAGGGAAGAATATGTTTCGAGGATTGAACGCCATTAACATTGACCCCAAAGGACGGGTTGCTATACCAGCCCGTTATCGCGATCGCTTAGCGCAGGATGCACAAGATCAAATTGTGCTGACGATCGATACGGAACAGCGTTGTTTACTCCTTTATCCTTTACCAACTTGGGAAGAAATTGAGCGAAAACTTTCTCTCTTGCCGACCTTCAATCCCATCGCACGTCGTATTCAACGATTATTGATTGGCCATGCGGTCGAAATGACGCTGGACAGTCACGGGCGCATTTTGATTCCAACTTTATTGCGGGATTATGCAATGTTGGATAAACGCGTTATGTTGTTGGGTCAAGGCAATAAATTTGAAATTTGGCACGATGAAAATTGGGAACGTTGTCGCGAAGGTTGGTTGAAAGAAGAATTAACGGAAAAGTTATCCGAATTGCCTGAAGAATTAAAAACGATTGCGTTGTAGAGGGCGAGGCGGATAAAGAAAATGCGAAGCATTTTCCCGCCGAGCGACGTGTAGGGATGCGTGGCTGGGGAGATGCGTCAGGATGGCAGTTCAGAATAGGATTGAGGAAGAAGGACTACCTGCCGTCATTGCGAGGTATGTCCGAAGCAATCCAGAGAATAAAACTGGATTGCTTCGGGCATACCTCGCAATGACAAACATGAAGTGCGGGATGATGACGGAGGAGTGGATTGCTTCGTCGCTAACGCTCCTCGCAATGATGGGTATGAAATGCGGGATGACGATGTTTTGTCATTCCGGAAATTTTGTGCAGGGATGCACAAAATTATCCGGAATCCAGGCAGATGTCATGGATGAGAGAAACGGGGATTTCTGGATCCCGCGATCAAGTCGCGGGATGACGAGGACGGGATTGCTTCGGCCACGCTTCGCAATGAAGTGCAGGATGACAGGAGAATAGACTTGTGGGATGGCGTAGATAGGATGACAAACGACAGGAGTAATGATGTATCGCAGCGGCGATGTATCGATAACAACAGGGAAGATGAGGAGAGACAAACATGAACGTAGCCGTTAAAACACTCAATCAGTCGATTTTAAACGTACGCGATTGGCCGATGGTTGTGTTAGATCGCAAACAATGGATGATCGTGATCATGAGCGCCATGA
>MGXI01000063.1:1249-1474 GCA_001801315.1 Gammaproteobacteria bacterium GWF2_41_13
ATTGCAAACATTAGAAAACACGCAGGAAAATTTACACAACACGTGGAGTCAATTGTTGCTCGAGGAAGGGACATGGGCTTCTCAAGCGCGCATCGGCGAGGTCGCTGTGCAAAATCTCAATATGGTTCAGCCAAAAACAAAATCGATTATTGTTGTTGAGGATTGAGGATTGAGGATTGAGGATTGAGGGCGAGGCGGATAAAGAAAATGCGAAGCATTTTCCCG
>MGXI01000063.1:1556-13524 GCA_001801315.1 Gammaproteobacteria bacterium GWF2_41_13
ATTCAGGTAAAATATGCCTCGTCATCCTGTGGTTTATATCAAAGAAACTGATGCTTATTGAAAGTATGAACCCAGAATGGCAAGCTTTGTATGAAAGGTTATTGTGACTGGATTGCTTCGTCGCTAACGCTCCTCGCAATGACGAAGGAGGGCAGGATGATGGAGGACTGGATTGCTTCGTCGCTAACGCTCCTCGCAATGACGGGTATGAAATGCGGGATGACGATGTTCTGTCATTCCGGAAATTTTGCGCAGGGATGCACAAAATTATCCGGAATCCAGGCAGATGTCATGGATGAGGGAAACGGGGATTTCTGGATCCCGCGATCAAGTCGCGGGATGACGAGGACGGGATTGCTTCGTCGCTAACGCTCCTCGCAATGACGAAGGACTGAACTGCTTCGGCCACGCTTCGCTATGAAATGCGGGATGATAGAAGACTGAATTGTTTTGGTTGCTCCTCGCGACAGTCATGTAATGCGGGAAAATGAATACGATAAATATGAAAAAAAAACGTCACCTCAAGACTAAAAAAATAAATCCTTGCAATGACGAAGGACTGGATTGCTTCGTCGTTGGCGCTTCTCGCAATGACGCGGTTTCATCCCTCAATTCTCAATCCCCAATTCTCAATCCTTGTACCTCGAGTCTCTTTTCTGCTGTGCATCATCCTGTTCTGGCACAAACCGCTGTCGATGGATTGGCGATCAAACCCTCGGGTTTTTATGTGGATGCCACGTTAGGTCGATGTGGTCATGCGATGTTGATTCTGCAACATTTATCCTCATCGGGAAAATTATTGGGAATTGATCAAGATTTAGCGGCAATTTATGCAGCGCGAGAAAAATTGGGGACTGATGAACGCGTGATATTACACCACGGATCGTTTACTGAATTGAAACAATTAATTCAGTCACACGGAAAGCTAGGGAAAGTGGATGGCATTTTATTAGATTTAGGTGTTTCATCGCCGCAACTCGATGAAGCGGCGCGAGGATTTAGTTTTTTACGCGAAGGCCCGCTCGATATGCGCATGAATCAAACGGTGGGTGAAACAGCAGCGGCTTGGTTGCAGCGCGCGACAGAAAAAGAAATGACGGATGTGTTAAAAACGTATGGCGAAGAACGTTACGCGAAAAGCATTGCGCGAGCGATTATTGAAACGCGACTCACAACACCGATTCAGACGACGACGCAACTGGCGAAATTGATCGAAAAAACCATCCCCTTTCGAGAAAAACATAAGCATCCAGCGACGCGCAGTTTTCAGGCGATACGTATTTATATTAATCGTGAATTAGACGTGTTAGAGCAAGTATTGCCGCAATGTTTAGACGTATTAGCCATAGGCGGGCGATTGGCTGTGATTAGTTTTCATTCACTGGAAGATCGGCGTGTGAAACAATTTATTCGTGAGCAGGAACGAGGGGATGATTTTCCGATCGGATTGCCGATTCGATTTACAGCAATTAAACGTCGACTAAAAAGCATCGGGAAAGCGATAAAGCCGACAGAAGCTGAGATTGCGCAAAATCCTAGAGCACGTAGTGCGGTTTTACGGATTGCAGAAAAAGTGAGGATTGAGGGCGAGGCGGATAAAGGAAATGCGAAGCATTTTCCCGCCGAGCGACGCGCAGGGATGCGCGGCTGGGGAGATGCGTCAGGATGACGGTTCAGGAAAGACTGAATAAGGATTGAGGAAGAAGGACTACTTGCCGTCATTGCGAGGTATGTCCGAAGCAATCCAGAGAATAAAACTGGATTGCTTCGGACATACCTCGCAATGACGGAGGAGTGGATTGCTTTGGACATACCTCGCAATGACGGGTATGAAATGCGAGATGACGATGTTCTGTCATTCCGGAAATTTTGTGCAGGGATGCACAAAATTATCCGGAATCCAGGCAGATGTCATGGATGAGGGAAACGAGGATTTCTGGATCCCGCGATCAAGTCGCGGGATGACGAGGACTGGATTGCTTCGTCGCTAACGCTCCTCGCAATGACGAACATGAAGTGCGCGGGATGATGACGAGGGAGTGAATTACTTTGTCGCACGGAGTTCGCGTTAATCGTGTCAGTGATTCTGTGTGGGGGCACTCCTTGTGGGTGCCCAAAAGGCAGTGACGAGAAAAGGCTCAAATTAGCCAATGGTATTGTTACAGAGAAATAATCAGATGAGTCAACATAAAAAATATTGCGAAGCGGTTTCGTCTCTCAATCCTGATGTAAATTTTCCACAACTCCGAACTTTTGTAGTTCAATCATGACTAAGATCAATCGCCACAAAAATCCTTATTATCCCTGGCGTTTTTACTGTGTTTTATCCATTTTAATTGCGTTGGCCGGATTGCTCACAGCGAGAATGATTTATCTCACTGTTTTTGATCGATCTTTTTTATTGAGCCAAGGCAATTCTCGTTATTTGCGTACGATAGAAATTCCTGCGTATCGCGGTATGATCATGGATCGTCATGGCGAGCCGCTGGCTGTTAGTACACCGGTGGATTCCGTGTGGATTAATCCGCAAGATTTTGATGATTCTTCTCAAAACGAAATGAATTTAAGCCAATTACTGAATATCACGCCACGAGAAATTCATCGTCTCATGCAGCAAAGTAGCGAAAAAGAATTCGTTTATTTAAAACGAAATGTGAATCCTGATGTTTCCAAGCAAGTGGCGGCCTTGTCGATCTCGGGCGTTTATTTAGAGCACGTGTATCGTCGCTATTATCCGGAAGCGGAAGTGGCGGCGCATGTGGTTGGCTTTACGAATGTGGATGATCGAGGGCAAGAAGGATTAGAACTGGCGTATAACAATTGGTTGCAAGGGCATTCGGGCAAAGCGCGCGTTCTCAAAGATTTGTATGGTCATGTTTTGGCGGTGTTAGATAATGTGAAAGAAGGAGAGCCTGGACATGATTTAGTCTTAAGTATGGATGAACAAATTCAATTCTTAGCTTATAGTGTTTTGAAAGCAACGGTCGAAAAATACCATGCTATATCGGGATCGGTCGTTGTGATGAATCCAAAAACGGGAGAAATTTTAGCGATGGTGAATCAGCCATCATACAATCCAAATCAACGGTTGAATTTATCGATTGCAGCGATGCGCAATCGAGCTGTGACAGATACATTCGAACCTGGGTCGACATTAAAAGCATTTAGTATTGCCGCCGCGTTAGGTAGTGGCAAATATACGCCCCTCACAAAAGTCGATACGAATCCGGGATGGCTCGATGTGGGGCGTAATCGAGTCTTTGATGATAAGCATGAAAAAAATGGCGTGATTACCGTGACGCGCGTTTTGCAAAAATCGAGTAATATCGGTGCTGCAAAAATAACGCTGTCCTTGCCACCAGAAAATCTGCTGAATTTATTGCATCAAATGGGATTTGGGGAGCGTACCGTGAGCGCTTTTCCGGGTGAAGGTGCGGGATCATTGCCGCGGCTAGAGCAATTACGTCCATTTGAATTGGCGACGCTGGCATTTGGTTATGGGATTTCGGTAACGACATTGCAATTAACACAAGCCTATGCGGCAATTGCAAATCATGGGTTGCAATGTCCACCTACTTTCCTTAAACGCGATGCTGCACCCACTTGCGTGCCCGTGATGAATCCAGCTTTAGCCGATCAAATGTTGGCGTTATTGGAGGTTGTGATGGAAGGAGATGGAACAGGTCGGGCTGCACGCGTGCCAGGCTATCGAATTGCCGGTAAAACAGGGACTGCGTATAAGGCGGAGGCACTTGGTGGATATAATCGCGAGAATAAACGGTTTACCTCTTCGTTTATTGGGATGGCCCCAGTCGAGGATCCGCAATTGGTTGTTGCCGTTATTGTGAATGAACCGCAAGCGGGTTATTACGGTGCGGTGGTTTCGGCGCCGGCATTCGCACAAATCATGGGGGGCGCGTTGCGTATTTTAAATATTCAACCGACTGTCAATGATAGTTCGACAGGGCAGGTTAAAGTGATTCAATAGAACTAAGGACATGCGGAATCGTTTTTGTCGTTTCGGAAACTGTCATCCCGCTGCTTGACAGCGGGATCCAGGAAAATATATGAATAAAACATTTTATGTGTATATGTTGGCGAATAAACGTAATGGGACCCTGTACGTCGGTGTTACTTCTAATTTAGTACAACGTATTTGGCAACACAGAGGTAGTTTTGTTGAGGGATTTACAGAAAAATACGATGTAAAAAAGTTGGTTTATTATGAAAAGCATGACAATGCAGAATCAGCGATACGGCGAGAGAAACGATTAAAAGAATGGAAGAGGAAATGGAAATTGGATCTTATTGAAAAAATGAATCCAAATTGGGATGATTTGTATAAAGGTATTTTATGACTGGATCCCGCGATCAAGTCGCGGGATAACGATCGCTGGATATTTACCATGATAGCGGCGGCTGAGCCGCGGAATGACAGACAGCAGGAAAAAACATGAAAGCATTGATATTGTTATTACCCAAAATATTGCAGTCCTTGTTATCATGTGAAGGTGCTTTAATTTCGATAACGATTCAAGGATTATCTCTTGACAGTCGCGCTATAAAAAAAGGCGATTTATTTTTCGCTTGCGTCGGCACGCAACAAGACGGTCGAGATCATATCGATCAAGCGATTGAAAGAGGCGCATCGGCTATTTTAAGAGAAACGCAAACCGATGAGCCGCCAATCGTGTGGCGAGGTAATGTGCCGATTATTAATGTCGATCATTTAAACGAAAAAGTCAGTGAAATGGCTTCTATTTTTTATGACTATCCTTCTCAAAAATTATTGATGATTGGGTTGACGGGGACAAAGGGTAAGACCTCGTGTAGTCATTTGCTGGCCAATGCGCTGATGAAATTGGGTCAAAAATCAGCGGTGATTGGAACGATGGGTAGTGGTATTTATGGTGAGCCATACGATACGAGTTGTCACCAAACTACGCCGGATCCAATTTTTGTGCAGGCCTTATTGCATCGATTTGTGGAAGAGCAAGTGCAAGCGGTTACGATGGAAGCTTCTTCGCATGCATTGCATCAGCATCGTGTGAAAGCGGTCGATTTTAAAATCGGCGTGTTTACGAATTTAACGCGTGATCACTTTGATTATCACGAAACGGCTGAAAATTATGCGGCGGCAAAACATTTGTTATTTGAAATGCCGAGTCTTGAAGCAGGTGTGTTTAATTTGGATGATCCCATCGGAGCAATATGGGCACGCGAATTTCAATCACATTATCCCGTTTGTGGTTATACGTTAAGTGTAGATCGACGTTTTGATGAGTTGTCGATCGTGCGTGCGCGTAGCGTCGAATTTCATCCGCGTGGATTTACGCTCGATTTGGAAACGCCATGGGGTGAAGCGACAGTGACCTGTGCTTTATTAGGCGCATTTAATGTGAGTAATGTGTTGGCGGTGATTGCAGTATTGGGATTAATGCATTATAAATTATCGGCGATTGTCGAGACTGTTGAACAATTTTCGACGGTTCCGGGCCGAATGCAATTGGTGGGCGGGAAAAATAATCAGCCATTAGTCGTGATTGATTTTGCACATACGCCCGATGCTTTAGAGAAAGCGCTGCAAGCGATTCGAATCCATTGTCGTGGGAAATTAATTTGTGTATTTGGTTGTGGTGGAAATCGCGATCGAGGTAAACGCCCGATGATGGGGCATATTGCTGAAATGTTGGCTGATCAAGTGATTATTACGAATGATAATGTGCGTTTTGAAGACCCAGCTGTGATTGTTCAAGATATTTTAGCAGGGTGTGCGCATCCTGAAAAAATAAGGGTTGAACACGATCGTCGATTAGCGATTCAACAGGCTATCGAACAAGCATCGTCGGAAGATGTGATTTTATTAGCTGGAAAAGGGCATGAAAATTATCAAATCATTGGGGACCAATATTTGCCGTTTTCGGAATTGGAAATAGTGCGACAAGGATTGAGGGCGAGGCGGATAAAGGAAATGCGAAGCATTTTCCCGCCGAGCGACGCGCAGGGATGCGCGGCTGGGGAGATGCGTCAGGATGACGGTTTAGAATAGGATTGAGGGAGGGAACTACCTGCCGTCATTGCGAGGTATGTCCGAAGCAATCCAGTTTTATTCTCTGGATTGCTTCGGACATACCTCGCAATGACGAAGGAGTGGATTGCTTCGTCGCTAACGCTCCTCGCAATGATGGGTATGAAATGCGGAATGACGACGTTCTGTCATTCCGGAAATTTTGTGCAGGGATGCACAAAATTATCCGGAATCCAGGCCGATGTCATGGATGAGGGAAACGGGGATTTCTGAATCTCGCGGTCAAGCCGCGGGATGACGAGCGCTCAACCCTCATGCTTTTGAACAGGAGAATTTAAATTTATGCTATTGATATTAACTCATTATTTATCGCATTTTTATCGCTTTTTTAGTGTTTTCCAATATCTCACTTTGCGTACTATTTTGAGTACATTGACCGCGTTATTGGTTTCCTTTTTATTAGCGCCTTATTTGATTCGGCGATTGACCGCAGGACAGGTTAAACAAGTGGTTCGCAAAGAAGGGCCGATTTCTCATTATTCAAAAGCGGGTACACCGACAATGGGCGGGTCTTTAATTTTAACAGCTATCGCGATTGCGACATTGTTATGGGCTGATTTAACAAGTCGTTATGTGTGGGTTGTTTTGTTGGTGACGTTAAGTTTTGGACTGATTGGTTGGATTGATGATGATCGCAAGTTGCGCCTAAAAAATAGTCGCGGGTTGCCGGCCAGGTGGAAATATTTTTTACAATCACTCATTGGACTGGTGACGGCTATTTATTTATATCATATCGCTACTACACCTGCCGAAACTCAACTCTTAATTCCTTTTTTTAAACATGCTTATTTACCGCTTGGCGTGTTGTACATTGTTTTTGTTTATCTTGTGATTGTGGGTTCCAGTAATGCGGTGAATTTGACCGATGGGCTGGATGGTCTCGCCATTCTGCCGACCGTGATGGTGGGTGCTGCATTAGGTATTTTTGCGTATGTCACCGGTAACCATCAATTTGCTAAATATTTATTATTGCCTTATGTGCCGGGCGTTGGCGAAATTGTCATTATTTGCGGCGCCATTGCGGGTGCTGGGTTAGGATTCCTTTGGTATAACACGTATCCCGCACAAGTATTTATGGGTGATGTGGGGGCGTTAGGTTTAGGCGCATCGTTGGGTGTGATTGCTGTTATGATTCGACAAGAAGTCGTGTATTTTATGATGGGGGGTATTTTTGTAGCCGAAACGGTGTCAGTCATTTTGCAGGTTGCCTCTTTTAAATTAACGGGTAAGCGTATTTTTCGAATGGCGCCTTTACATCATCATTTTGAATTAAAAGGATGGCCCGAACCGCGCGTGATTGTTCGATTTTGGATTATTACTTTTGTGTTGGTTTTGTTAGGATTAGCAACATTGAAATTGAGATGAAAAGAGGATTGAGGGCGAGGCGGATAAAGAAAATGCGAAGGATTTCCCCGCCGAGCGACGCGCGGCTGGGGAGATGCGTCAGGATGGCAGTTCAGAATAGGATTGAGGATTGAGGATTGAGGATTGAGGATTGAGGATTGAGGATTGAGGATTGAGGATTGAGGATTGAGGATTGAGGATTGAGGATTGAGGATTGAGGAAGAAGGACTACTTGCCGTCATTGCGAGGAGCGTTAGCGACGAAGCAATCCAGACCCCACCCCCCTTCGTCATTGCGAGGTATGCCCGAAGCAATCCAGAAATATTCAGGTAAAATATGCCACGTCACCCTGTGGTTTACATCATGGCAAATAAACGAAATGGAACACTGTATACGGGTGTAACCAGTGATCTGATACGACGTGTTTACCAACATAAACATGGAGAAACATCTGGATTTACCAAATGTTATGAGTGCAAGATTTTGGTTTATTATGAACAATATGAAGATATGTACAGTGCTATTTTTCGAGAAAAACAAATTAAGGGAGGGTCTCGAAAAAAGAAACTGATGCTTATTGAAAGTATGAACCCAGAATGGCAAGATTTGTATGAAAGGTTATTGTGACTGGATTGCTTCGTCGCATGCTCCTCGCAATGACGAACATGAAGCGTGGGATAGGTAGTTGGAATATGAGGAAGACTTTGAGGTATATCAATGATTAACGAAGCGATGCTAGCCATTTTGGCGTGTCCTTTATGTAAAGGTCAATTGATTTTCGATAAAGAAAAGCAACGACTGATATGCCGTTTTGATAAATTGGCTTACCCAGTCGATCACGGTATCCCTATTTTGTTGTTGGATGCTGCTCAGCCGCTCAAAGAGGAAGAAATAAAATCATGAGTCGAGTTTATATTATCATTCCCGCGCGTTATCAATCGGAGCGATTGCCTGGAAAGCCATTGCAGCTGATCGGTGATGTGCCGATGATTCAGCATGTCTATCAAAATGCAAAGCGTGCTGAGGTTGAAGAAGTGATTGTAGCGACTGATGATGCGCGTATTTTGATGGCGGTAGAATATTTTGGCGGTAAAGTTTGTATGACGGCCAGTACGCATCAATCCGGCACCGAGCGCATTGCTGAAGTCATTGAAAAACAACAGCTCGACGACGATGATATTATCGTCAATCTACAAGGTGATGAGCCTTTACTTCCTTTTTCTTTGATCGATCAGACCGTGAATAATTTACGTCGTTACGACCAAGCGGCTGTGGCAACATTGTGTGAGCCAATTGAGAGTCTCGTGGAATTATTTAGTACGCAGGTGAATAAAGTGGTGAGGGATCATGAAGGTTATGCGATTTATTTTAGCCGTGCGCCGATTCCTTGGTATCGCCACGGTTTTGCTCAAGCAGAAAAAATCATGCCATCTGATCATGTCTATTATCGACATATTGGGCTGTATGTTTATCGTGCGGATTTTGTAAAACGTTATGTGCGTTGGGCCCCTTGTGTATTGGAAAAAATCGAGGCATTAGAACAACTGCGGGTATTGTGGTATGGCGAAAAAATTCATGTCGATATCGCTTGTGAAAAGGCTGGGATTGGGGTTGATACACCAGAAGATTTAGAACGTGTGCGACGGGTTGTTTTAATGAGTCGAGCCGCGAGATAACGGCGTTCTGTCATTTCTGAAATTGTCATCCCGCTGCTTGACAGCGGGATCCAGAAAAAATGAATTCAAATTGGGGTGATTTGCATTAAAGGTATTTGTGGCTGGATCCCGCGATCAAGTCGCGGGATGACAGAGGAGTGGATTGCTTCGTCGCACGCTCCTCTCGCAATGACGGTTCCACAAGGGGGAGTTTACCCACCCATTAAAAATTCCTTATAAGGCACAATTTTTTCCAATTGTTGGTCATAAACGGGTTTGCTTTTTATGTAGGCGCAATAAAAAACATTTTTCTCGCCGACAAATTTTTGAGCCGGATGAAAATAACGCCCCCATTTTTCACAAGGCACATCACTGAAATCACTCCTTGAAAAAAGAAACAAGAGAGATTCTCGTTTTTTTAAAGGTTCTATCACCGTTGCGGGCGCATGATTGTCAACGGCGGTACGATGAAAATAATTCATGTCATCTTCGCTTTTAGCGAGTAGCCAACTTTTATGGCCATCGACATCTAACATTAAAAAACAACCTGTATCGCTAACCAGATAATATTCAACAATTTTATTTTTAATGATTGTCTGATTGAAAAAATCCAAAAAGAAAGGTTCGTCTAACACGGATCTCGGGCTTTTAGCGAGGTATTGGTAAATGTTGCTAGATAATTTTTGAAAATAACTTTTCTCGGCTTCTTGAAAAGCCTCATTAATTGTTGCTGTAAAATCAAATTCATCGTGAATGGTCGATTTATTGATGAACTTATCAATAATCCCTTTATTAAAGGCTTGAATGCCGAGCGTATGGGATGCATGACCCGTCAGTAATAATTTTTGAAAGGGCTTATCTCCAATTTTTTCGAAAAATTCAAGCCCATTCAAAGCGGGCATTTCATAATCGGCAATGACCACGGCGATTTCTTTAAAGCGAGTCGGGTTGAATAATTGCTCGTGGATGATCGAGACATCAATGTCTACTAAAGAGTGTTCATGTTCGTCTAAATGGATTTCGTCTAGGGTGTAGGCATGATTTAAATTGGATGCCCAACTGGAGGTGTCAACAGAGGGTTGATACGTGTGAATTAAAAATTCTAATGCTTGCGATGAGTCATTGTATTCGTACGGGGGTGGGACATTTTCAAGTCGAGAAACCAATGAATCTAAATAGGCCTGTTCATCATCAACCAGCAAAGGTGTGGTTGGATGATAACAGCAAGGGATCATATTTTTCGCTTTCATGGCGCAAAGTTCCTTTTTTCTAAATGTAACACGAATTTTGCACTTTGTTATAGTATGCAGCGAATCGCGCTATTATTCCTTCGTCATTGCGAGGTATGTCCGAAGCAATCTAGTCTCCTGTCATTGCGAGGTATGTCCGAAGCAATCCAGTTTTATTCTCTGGATTGCTTCGTCGCTAACGCTCCTCGCAATGACGAAGGAGTGGATTGCTTCGTCGCTCTCGCTCCTCGCAATGACGAAAGAATGGGCTGTTTCGACACTGCGCGCGCTGCCGCAATGACGGCGTAAAAACGCCCAACAAAACGCAAAACTCGTATATCAGCTACTTTTTACAGGAAATTTGTCATCCAGTCAAAAAATCTCGATAAGAAAAGATCGTTTCTAATTGTTGATCGTACACGGGTTGACTGTGACTATAAGCGCAATAAAAAGTATTTTTTTCTCCGACTTTTCTTTCAGCCGGATGAAGGTATCGTTCCCAGTCATCACACGGGACTTCGTTTTCGTCTTGCTCCGAAAAAAGAAATAACACGTGTTCTCGTTTTTTTAATAGCTCGATAATTGTTTCGGGGGCTTCGTTATCAACGGCTGTGTTATAAAAATAGCGCATATCCTCTTCGCTTTTTGCAATGAGCCAGCTTTTTTGCCCCATTTCATTGAGCATTAAAAAGCAACCGGTATCACTGACTAAATAGTATTCGATGATATGGTTTTTTTCGACGAGTTGATGGAAAAGATCAAAAAAGAATGGTTCGCCTAACGCGGAGCGCTTATTTTTACTGAGGTTTTGAAAGGTGTTGATCGATAATTTTTGGAAATAACGTTTTTCGAGCTCTCTAAAAACAGCGTTAATTCTGGTAGTGAATTCGGACGTATCGTCGGAAGTAGATTTGTCCACGAAACGCTCAATGATCCCGTCATTAAACGCATTAATCCCGAGCGTATGCGAAGCGTGACCCGTCAACAATAATTTCTGAAAGGGTTTATCTTCAATTTTTTTGAAAAACTCTAATCCATTTAAGCCCGGCATTTCATAGTCAGATAGAATAACCGCGAGTTCTTTAAATCGAAGCGGGTTAAATACTTGTTTGTAAATCGAAGAAATATCAATTTCGATCAACGCATGCTCGTGTTCGTCCAG
This sequence comes from Gammaproteobacteria bacterium GWF2_41_13, assembly GCA_001801315.1. Classification (GTDB taxonomy): domain Bacteria; phylum Pseudomonadota; class Gammaproteobacteria; order UBA12402; family UBA12402; genus UBA12402. The sequence continues at coordinate 13,035 of MGXI01000063.1, forward strand.
ATCAGCTTCGTCGAGATCGGGGCGCTCAAGTTGCAAATTAGAAGACCAGGCTGTCGAGTCGATCGAGGATTGATAGTTTTTTGTGATGAATTGAAGCGCTTTTGCGGGTGTATTGTACTCGTAGGGTTGTGGAATGTTATCCAATCGGGCAACAAGAGAGTCCAAATAAGCTTGCTCGTCATCGAGTAACAACGGTGTTGTGGGGTGGTAGCAACAGGGGATAATGTGTTTTGCTTTCATGGTATGGATTGTCCTTTTAAAAATTCCTGGATAGGTGGTTTTTTCATCATTGTAAGGTGTAAGTAAAGTCCTCATGTTTCCCGTCATTGCGAGGAGCGACGAAACAATCTGATCTCCCGTCATTGCGAGGTATGTCCGAAGCAATCCAGAGAATAAAACTGGATTGCTTCGGACATACCTCGCAATGACGAAGGAGTGGGTTGCTTTGTCGCTCTCGCTCCTCGTAATGACGCGGTAATCCAACCTCCGC
>MGXI01000063.1:13602-17366 GCA_001801315.1 Gammaproteobacteria bacterium GWF2_41_13
AATTAGCACACCGGAAAACTTAAAGCAAATTCTGTGAACTCGCCAAAAACGGAATGACAAGTAATTTTACCGCTCATAACGGTTTCCATTGCCCACTTACTTAGCGCAAGGCCAACGCCTGTGCCGCTCGATCTTGCGCTGAAAAAATGTTCAAAAATGTGCGCCAGCGTTTCTTGAGACATTCCTCGACTGGTGTCTTTAATGTACAGGGTATTGTATGTTTGTCCTGTTTCTGCCCGCAGGGTGATTTCACCTTTGTGTGCGTCATTAATATAGTAAATCGCATTTTTAATGATATTGTAGATCACTTGCTCAAATAATACGGGTTGCAGTTTAGCCTGGAAATCAACCGATCGATCCCAGTGAATCAGCGCCTTTTCTTCGTCATCTTTAAAAGGATAATCGGCTAAAATCTTGTCAAGGCGGTCATTGATCGAATAACTGTGGAAATTTTTTGGATCATATTCAGCCGGGAGCGCTTCACCGGTGACCTGGCTTTTAATATAAGCGAGCAAGGTGTCGATATATCGATTCGCGCGTTTAGTGGCGTTACGAATATTCGCAAAGGCCGTAGGTATTCGTTCGAGTAAATGTGGCGCAATGAAGGGGACCTCTAATTTCGCTTTTTGCGCGGTTTGATAAATATTTTTGAGCGTGACGAAATATTTTAAATTATCACAAAATCCGTCGATTGCACCGAGTGGAGTGCGTAGCTCATGCGCCAAGCTCGGGCCAAGCATATCCAATACATGTACACGTTCTTCTTGCTGCTTCAATTTAATTTCGGTTTCGAGCAGTTTTGCTTCAGCTTCTCGCAACGTGGTGATATCCAAAGAAACCCCGAGTAAGCCGACCACTTCGTGGCGATCGTTAAAAAGAGGGGTTTTATTGGAAAGAACCAGGCTTTTTCTTCCATCAGGTAACACGACATGTTCTTCAGTCAAAATGGGTTGTCCGGTTTCCATGACCTTGCTATTTATTGCATCTATTGCTTTCGGATCAGCGTATTTTGGTATGTCGGCATTACGTTTTCCTATCATTTCTTTTCTTGATGTTAGCCCGATAGCAGCAGCTTGATTATCATTACAGCCTAAATAGACCCCATTTCTATCCATCCAATAAACATTTCCTGGCATAGCGGCGATGATGCTGTCGAGCATATGGAGTTGATCTTCAACTTCCTGCGTAGCCTGCGTAACGTCGACAGAAGTCCCCAATATTCCAATACATTGCCCTTGTTTATTTTTTAGAGGGATTTTATAAGATAAAAATAAGGTTTTATTGCCACCAACCGTGGTTAGTTTTTCTTCTGCGATTTTAAGTTGACCGGATTGCATGACTTCTTCATCAACGGCTCTGAGTTTGTCCGCCTCTTCTTTGGGAAATAAGTCATAATCCGTTTTACCAATAAATTCCGCTAAAGAGCTTTGCCCAAAATCTCGCCAGTTATTGATATTGCAGCCCAAGCAAACGCCACTTTTATCTTTCCAATAAACATGGCCCGGCAATTGTTCTAAAATTTCTTTGAAATCAATTTCAGTCTTTGGTTTGTCGGGTGCATGTTTTTTATACATCAGTGTTAATATTACTACAGCCCCGCAAGTGACCATACTGAACAAGTACCCAATAATCAGCAAATAATCATGATTAATAATACCGTGAAGCACAATCATGAGCTGGATGAATAAAAAGCCACCAAAGGTCAATAGCGAAACATCGGCGGCCGATTTTTCTTTAAAAATTCTGAGTGCTTGCGGAATAAAGAGTAATGCGTTGATGATCAATGCAGCGCTGAAAACAAACTCGATTAGTTCCTTCATGAGTTCCATAAATACAATCCTATAAGTTATGATTTGCGTAATTGTAGCAATAAATCGGTTTATTTTTAAGCAATTTTCGTTAAAAAATGTGTTTTTTTACCGCCTTCGGGGGATGACAAAACTTTAAATTGTGTGAGAATTACAATCAGGCCGAAAAGGACATGAGATAATGCTTGATTATGCGCACCTCATTCATCAAACTTCGTGGGCTGTAAAAATTCAAAATAGCCCTTGATTGAAATGCAAAGAGAGCTGTTTGTAGAATGCGGCGAGCTGCGTGGACAGAATACGAGTTTTATGTTTTTGCGCCGTCATTGCGAAGTATGTCCGAAGCACTCCAGTCTTCCGTCATCTCGCGGCTTGACCGCGGGATCCAGTTTTGGTTCTGGATTGCTTCGGGCATACCTCGCAATGACAGGAGACGTCGCTAGCGCTCCTCGCAGCAGCAGAATAAGAACGCGATTCGCTGCGTAACCTAACAAAATGCGAAACTCGTGCAGAATCATGATTTTGTCCAAATATTGAACGATTGGATTGAAACGTATGGCGATTTCCAGTGCGACGCGAACAGGTAAAACGATATTAATGGCGAGTGAATTCTCGAAACCTTTTTGGTTAGAGGCACAAAAGTTACCGCCAGAAGCGCAGTCACGTTACCATTTATATGGTATTTATCAGTATTCGCCAGATCTGGATCTGAATCGTTTAATGCAGGCTTTACAGGTCACCGTTAATACTAATTATCATTTAAGAAGTAATTTTTTTCAGGTGGGCGAGGCATTAAAACAAGCCATACAGGATTATCGAGAAGCTAATCTGACGATTTATCATGCCAATACAGAGAAGGCTTCTCAGGAAATCATTGATCGCGCCATTCATCAGCCGTTTTATTTAGAAACAGACCCCTTGCATCGTTTTGTTTTGATAGATAATAAATATAATCAAACTCATATCTTATTACTTAATTTTCATCACATCATTATCGATGAAACGCAATTTGATTCTTTAGTCCAGCAAATCGAAGACCATTATTATCAACCAAAATCATTAACGCTGACCGATCAACCCGAAGTCAAGCAATTAGCGGAATATTTAATGTGGGAAAAAGAGCAAATACAAAAAATCGATACAGAAAAAATGGCATCGAGATTCAAAGGATATCCGGTGGATATTGAATTGCCGTATAGAATGAGAATGATGGATTATGCTGGGAAAAAAGTGATCGCCAATAATTATGTGTTAAACAGTGACCTGTATCAAAAATTAAAAACCTGGAGTGCGAAAGCTGATTTTTCTTTATTTGATTTATTAAAAACCGCTTGGGCTACGCTCATCGGTAAATATTCGAATCAAGATAAAATCATGATCAGTGACTCATTCGATGTCAGAAAGCAGCGATTCGAGCACATCAAGGGGTGCTATCTTAATACACGAATCCATCCTATGGACTTGAATTTAAGTTTACAAGAGATCATTGAAGCGGATCGAGCCACGAGAGGAGATATCCTTCACGAGGCAACTCAATTTTTTCCGATCCATTTGAAGGCCAATGGATTGCAGCGTTCTTTGTTGGGAGAAGTTTTTTTTGCGCGGGTGCCACTCGGTTTTACGACTCTCAAACTGGCACAAGACAATGTGGGAGAACGGCATAAACAAATGGGGCATGCCGCCCTGCTATTCAAATACGATGACAGAAACGGTGAATTACGCTATCAAATATTGAGTTTGGAGCATTTGTTTGAAGAGGACTGGTTGGAGTGTATTCCGCTGCATTTTGAAATCTTGCTCTTGAATTTAATCGATCAACCGACAGAAAAATTAAAACGGCTCAATATCCTAACACCAACGGAATATCATCGGATTATTTACGATTACAATCAGACGGATAAGGATTATCCGAGGGATAAGACGATTCATGCGTTATTTGAAGAACAAGTGGAGAGG
>MGXI01000064.1 GCA_001801315.1 Gammaproteobacteria bacterium GWF2_41_13
CCCAATAAGCGGTCAGCACGCTCACTAAAATGCCGACGATGGTCATGATGCGGCCGACTTTCACGTAATGGGCGTCGGAAGCATTTTTAGCGATATGTGTCCGATAAAGATCATACGTAAAAACCGTATTGAATGCGCTGATATTGCCTGCTTGGCCGGACATGAAACCGGCGAGCAACGCCGTAACACCCAAACCTAACAAACCAGAAGGGTAGTAGCGGATCAATAAAACCAATAATGCGTCGTCGGGTTTTTTGAGGGCTTCGATTTGGTGCGTATTAACTAACGCTAAGGCAATCAAACCAGCGCCGACGACCATAAACGGTAATGCCATTTTGAAAAAAGAAGCGAGGACAGGCGACATTTGGGCGGAACGCAAATCGCGTGCAGAAAAAGTACGTTGCACGACAAGAAAATCAGTCGTCCAATAACCGAATGACAACACAAAACCCAGTCCCATAACAATACCAAACCAGTCGACTAACATCGGGTTCGACGTGGCATGACCGGTATTGGACCACAGGTGAAAATAGCTTGAAGATAAGTGCGCTTTAATCGCACCCCAACTCCCGAAATCGATAATTCCCATGATGAAGGCGAGAAATAAACCGAACCAAATTAAAAAGAACTGCAACACTTCGGAATAAATGGCCGAGGTTAATCCGCCGAGTGAGATATAAAGACAAACGGTCAGGGAAGAGGCCCACATGCACACATTCATATTCCAGCCTAAAAAGGCATTAAGCACGAGCGCCATCGCATATAAGTTAATGCCGGAAACCAGCAGCGTCATGACAGCAAAGGCAAAGGCATTCAACGTGCGCGTATGTTCATTAAATCGCAATTGCAGATAGCCAGGGACCGAATGAATTTTATTTGAGTAATAAAAAGGCATCATAAAAATAGCGAGAAATAACATCGCGGGAATGGCGCCGATAAGATAAAAATGCGCCGTTAATACGCCGTATTTATAAGCTTGTCCCGACATACCGAGTAATTCTAGCGCGCCCATATTAGCGCTTAAAAAAGCAAGACCGGCTAGCCAAGACGAATTTTTTCGTCCTGCCATAAAAAAATCATGGCCTGTTTTAGTGTGATGTTTAAGATAAAAACCAATGCCGAGTACAAAGGCAAAATAGATTCCGATTACGATCCAATCAACAAAATTCAAATGCGCAACCAACATAAGCGCTCTCCTATTTTTTGCGAACTAAAAAATCAATTACCAACAAACCCACGCCGATACAAATAGCGCTATCCGCTAAATTAAATGTTGGCCAATGCCATGTTTGAATATGCCAATCAATAAAATCGATGACATAGCCAAAGCGAATCCTGTCCCAGACATTACCCAAAGCGCCGCCAAAGATCAAAGCAAATCCTATGCTTAAGAGATAATGATTGCGCGGTGTATGACGCATCCAGATTAAAATAAACGCGCAGACGACTAACGCGATACCCACAAAAAACCATCGTTGCCAACCGGACGCAAGACTCAAAAAACTAAACGCAGCGCCTAGATTGAAATTGAGGACAAGGTTAAAGAAAGGGTTGATGGAGGTTGGATTGAGAAATTGCAGGTGATGCATCGCGTAATATTTAGAATATTGATCGACCAAAATAATGAGTGTGCTCAGCAATAGCCAAGGAAGTGCAGAGTGTTTGAATTTATTCATTCGGCTGTATTTTCCTCAGGAATTTTGTAGAGATAAATCGTCAAACCGGCGTTGAGTAGAAAATCCTGTTTTCCACCGGTGGGTGTATATAAGTCTTTCGCTTCGGCGCGGAAACTGAATTGATGGCTGATGAAATATTCGATACCCGCCCCCGCGTTTAAATTGGCTTGCGAGGTTGAGTCTTGGGCTGGAGAAGGCTTGATATTGATAAGGCCAACGCCGGCGGTGACGTAAGGTTGTAAGGCGTTTAGTGTGCGGAAGTGATAAAGGCCGTTTAGAGTGTACAAACCGCCGTGAATATTTTTGCTAGGGGATCGATCCTGGCTCGTTGAAAAAGGGGCATAAAATGCTTCGGCGCTGATGGCTTCGGTAAATCCGTAGCCCAGCTGAATATTGGCGAGTGCTTGATCATCGAGATGGCGTTTATCGGCGAAATGGTAGTAACCGCCGCTCGGCGTGATCGAGATCATGTGGTCTCGACTGTAATTCGTGGTCGGCGTTGTAGTTGTGTCGGCGAAAATATAGCCGGTGATTAAAGTGAGAAAACAGAAAAGAGAGAATTTAGAAAATTTCATTGCGTGTTGAATTCCTTCAATGACGTTTGTTACGAGCGGAAGTATACCAGTAGGATTGAATATTGCGGAAGGGAAAAATCATCTGAGCAGCTCGCCCTCGTAATCCTTAAAAAGCACTGAATAGTGATCCGTCCTTAAATATATTTTACTGAATAATGGCCTTCTTGATTCAGCGACCAGATCGTCCATAGATATTTCAATGCTGGTTCAATAGTTTTTTCAAATTGCCAAGGCGCGTTTAAAATAACCATGCCACAAGCGGTTAATCCCAATAAATTATGTTGTAAATTTGTGGTGGCTATTTCACAGCATAAACTGTTTTTAACGGGCAGTGCTTTAATGGCGTGATAAAATGAAGTGATCGATGCCTCTTTTACCGGATACCAGATTGCATAAATACCAGTTGGGAAACGGGGGAGTGCTTTTTTCAAGGTTTGAATGATTGATTGGAATTCGTGGGGATTTTCAAAAGGCGGATCAATTAAAATGAGCCCGCGTTTTTCTTTTGGCGGAAGAATGGCGGGCAGTAATTCATACGCGTCGCGTTGGTGGAGGGTTACTTGAGAATTGTTTCGAAAAGCTTTGTGTAATGCTTCGTACGCGGGTTGATGGGAGTCGTTGGCGATTAACTGATCTTGCGATCGAAGTAATGTCGAAGTTAAATAACTCGAACCAGGGTAATATTGAATGGTGTCAGACGCATTCCTATTCAAGTTTCGAATGATGGTTAGATAAGCTTGAATAGCTGAGGGGATTTTTGATTGTTGTATTAAGGGCAAAATGCCCCGCTTGAATTCTTGGGATTTATGCGCTTCTTCTGATTGAATAGGATAAAGATTATAACCTGCATGGGTATCGATGACACAAAACGGTTTTTCTTTTTGTGCCAAAGTCGTAATGAGATTGGCTAAAATAACATGTTTGAAAACATCGGCAAAATTGCCGGCGTGATAATGGTGATCATAATTCATATTGCGTCAACCCCGAGAACTCATTCGTGAGCGGTAATATTATGGATTATGCTTCATCTTCATTATCATCGTCGTCGAGCAGATCGTCTTGATCACTAAAAACATCATCATCATCACTGAACAGAGTCTCTTCTAATAAATCTAAGTCATCGTCATCGATTTCATCATCCGGTAAATCATCTGGCGCGAATAGGGTCGTATGCAACTCAAGATCAAACCATTTTTTGAATGTTTCGAAGGATCGATCTTTGGGCCAATCATTTTCATCTTCACACCAAAGGGTTAATTCGAGTTCAAAAAATTCTAAGTAAATCTCTTCGAAATACGCTAGCATTTGATCTTGTTCAAAAAAATGGGGGAGCATGATGGCCGTGCTGTCATCCTGCAGATTTTTTAGGGTTATTCCCTCGTGTTCTGGTTCTGGGTTAGGCAGTTGAGAAAACCAGGTAAAGAAAAGCGTTGTGGGTCTTAGAATCAAAATAGAGCGCTCAAATGCTTTCATGGCGAGGTGTCCTTTAAAAAAATTTTTTTATGAAAAATTGCTTCGAATGCCACGGAAGAGTATATCGGAAGTTTTTATACTCGTCACGAATCATATTGAGGTGTTTAGGTGGTGCGATTGGCTGTTAGATTTGAATGATCTGATTGAGGAAAAGCGCAGGTGTATCAAGTCATACATCGAGCTTTTTCGAGGGAAGATCGTTTGAAGATGACCACCAAGCGCGCCGCATAAACACCTCAATATGATTCGTGACGAGCATATATCAGGAAATTTTTAAAATGGGATCCACTAAAGTTCTTTTTCTAATAAATGATTTCTGCTAATCTACGACCTCCTTAATTTTACTAACAGAGGATTTTAGTATGAAGAAGTTTGTATTAGCTGCCGTACTTTGTGCAGCAACCATTGTTTTAGCCGGATGTGGTAATAGCAGCAATCAAGGTCAAGACCAAAACGCAGCACCTGCTGCGCAAATGCAACCAGCTGACCAAACCGCGCAACCGACAGTGCCAGCGATGCAACCAGCAGATCAAACGGCACAGCCCACTGCGCCAGCGCCTGCTGAACAACCCGCTATGCCAGCACCTGCTGAACAACCTGCTATGCCAGCCCCTGCTGCGCAGCCCGCCATGCCAGCGTCAGGCACATCAGCATAAATTAATCTTAGCATTAATTACGTTAAAAAGGGCGTTATTAAACGCCCTTTTTTTATGAGACTTTTTTAGCGCCTAACACGTCCAGCAAATCATGGAGTAATTTTCCGACTGATTCTGTCATAATCATAAAATCAGCTTCAAATTGTTCTTCTTTGCTTTCAGCAGAATGCTCTTCCGCGCTTTCGTTCGCGAGTTCAATCACAGCGTCTTGATATTTTAAAGAGCGCAAAGAAAAATCATCTTTTAACGTAAAAGTGATTTGATCATTCCAAGTTAATTGAAGGCGATGTACTTCGCAGCCTTCTTTTAAAATACCTTGAATGCTCGGCGCAAATAAATCTTGCTGCTGACAACGAATGATTCGTTTCGTGTTATTAGGATCTTGAAACACGGCTGTATTTTCAATTGTTAGACCTTTCGGTATACGATTATGTTGTAGCCAATCAGTCATGATGGCCGAGATTTTTTTGTGTGGAACCGGATCTAATTCAACATCTTTAAACGTATTTTTAAAAAATGATAGAAAGACCTCCATTTTTTTAGTGCTGACAGTATTTACAATGAGCCAATGATGCTTGGTGTCGATATACGCATAAACGCGTGAGATTTTTCCGAATGCTTGCGGCATGAGCATTTGATAAATGTCTTCTTTAATTGCCTGTTTTTCTTTGCCGGATAACTTTCGCTGTTCGGTTGTTTCGATTTCCCGAATACGTTCGCGCGCTTTATGGCGAATGACTGAAGCGGGCAGAATTTTTTCTTCCATTTGCAAGCAGATCATCAGACAGTGATTGCCCGCATGCGTGAGCGGGCCATGATGAATGAGTTCATCGGATGGATTATCCGTCGGTAACGTGATCATGTCTGTGGCTTGAACGGTTGGTGACGCCCAGCCTAAGCTTCTCGGCAAGTTCGGCGGACAAGGGCGAAATCGAAAGCGTTTTAATTTTATCGCGAGTTCAGCGGCATTATAGGCGATTTTATTTTTTAATTGGAGTAATTGTATTTGTTTGAACCACATAAATATTAAGTCCTACGGGAGTTTTTAAGGCGTCGGATTCTGCGGATATTATTGAATGAGGTCAAGAAAAAGCGCCAAAAGTAAAATTACTTCTTGAAACATGAGGAGTAAATCGGTAAATTTCGCCCGCATTTTTGAATCAATATTAATATTAATAACTTCGGGGAAATAATATGTTTATGTCTGCGCCATTGGGGAGATTGTTAGAAAGAGCAGAAAAAGAAACGGAGACAAAATTATCAAAATGGCGGAAAGATCAGCCTGAAAATTTTTTCACTCAGGAGGAGGTTGATTTACAACGTGCTAAATGGTTGCTCAAAAATGTATTAAGTCAATTAGTTATTTTATCAGATGAGGGCTTTCGGGCAGTGCAAGAACCTGCCGCAGTGTGGATGAAAAATCAATTTCAATTAATTCAAACAAAGCAACAGGCAGCCGATAGCGCTCTCGAAAGAATAGTTCAGGAAAAACAACAACAAGAAAATATTGCTCTCGAGCAAGCAGGTAAGAGAGTAAAAAATCCTGGATCATGGGTCAATGCTTTTCGGGAGGTGCAGCTTGAACGGAGTAGATTTTCGGGCGGTTCTCTTTTGCCTCAACTTCTTAACAATGGAGCATTGACTCCTAAAGAGCGAGAGTTCATGCTGAAATTGTTGGGAGAAGAATTTGTCTCGCGAGAAGTTCATGGTGATCAGACGTCATTTGAAGCGATATTGAGGGCTGTTGATGCTTGGCCAGATAATAGCAGGGATACCGATTCGCTCGATTTACACGATTTCAAAAGGCGGAAACAATCGGGAAATCCTTTTGGGGAAACAACAGGATTTGTTAAAAGCTTTTTTGGGCATACGTCTTTTACACCGTTTTTGAATGAACAAATGCGCGAGTTAATTCAAGGAATAGCGCCGAAGGTAGCGGGTTCCTTTTTCCCTCGTTGATGGTTTTGTCTGTAACGCTTAACATTTGAGAGTTCCCTTCTTGCAAGTTTTGGCTTACAAGTTTGCTCTTTTATCAAAACAGGAAACTCTTTCTTTTTTCTAAGAGACTTGTCAGATTAGGCTGAAACTACTTCATTGACGATAGGAGTAAGCCTCCCATTTCCGCTCCTTATTGCTTCTTAATAAAAAGCGATTATTTTACACAATGGGGTGACATTACTAAATTGTGCCTACAATGGATATTTTTCTATTTTCTTGGCTTAGATTTGTATGATACACTTTTCCAGTTTTTTCAGGCGTGTGTAGGTTATACCTATTTTAAGGAGACCAGTAGGTGAGTAAAAGATGGATTTTTTGGCTACTGTTAATGGGATGTGTGCCTAATATTGGGTTTTGCGGCGAGGTAAACCCGCTGGCTATCCTTCATGCTAAGGGTTGGTTTGTTGGCGCTTCTGCTGGTTTAGTGTGGCCACAGTTAGGCGAAAGTAGCACTAGTGTTTTAAATGGCAATGATGTGCAAGCGCCTTATAATTCTGATGTGTATTCGATAGATACGCCTAATAATACGCAGGACTGGTCACTTTATGCGGGTTATCGTTGGGATCAGTCGCGCCAAATACTTCCTCATTATAGTGTTGCTTTGCGTTACGAGCGTCTCTCTAGATTTAAAATTGAAGGAACCGTTGATCAATATTCTTTGCCAGACTTCGTCAATTATAACTATCATCTTTACGGTTCTGCGAACATATTTTCCGCGCAAGGGAAAGTAGATCTTTATGATTTTCATTCGTTTGATCCTTATTTATCTTTAGGCTTAGGTTCAGCCAATACAACCATTGAAGGATATAGAGAGTCGCCATATGACGGCATTGATGCACGTATTAGTCCTGGTTATCAAAATCATTCAACGACTCATTTTGCTTATAGTTTGGGATTAGGGGTGGATTATTTCATCACACCGAAAATTACGGCATCGCTGGGATATGAATATGCTGATTTAGGAAATGTTAAAAGCGGTAATGGAACGTCAACTTGGTCAAGTGATTCGCTGTCATTTGGTCGGTTGACGACCAATACTATTTTACTCAGTGTGTTTTATCAATTGGCCTAAAGATAGGTAGGAGAATTATTAAGATGTGTGTTTTAAAAAGGTTGTATCTTATCGTTATCGGGAGTTTATTGTTAGTGGGTATTCCCATGGCCAAGGCGGCAACAAACCCAGTGACTTATTCTCTGACGCCGACCACGGGTCTTCCGGCAACGATTACCGTAGGAAATACGTATGTAGTGCGTTACACATTGACTAATAAATTACCCTTTAATCTGACCATGAGTAATGTATCTCGCACGCTTACAGGCGCTAGCTTTTCGGTGGGCGATGCTTGTAGCGGACAAACATTGGCGGCAGGTGCTTCGTGTCCGGTGACCATAACATGTACACCAACACGTACGGGCGTAGCGAGCATCCAACTAACATTGCATTATGATAAAAACGTGGTGCCTTTGCCGACGTTATCAAGCACGGTACAATCGGGCGATACGGCAGAAATCTCGGGTGCTGTGTCTGCGCCTTTGCCAACAGAGGCGAGTATTGGAACGGGATATCCAGTCACGTTTAGATTTACAAATATTGGAAGCTCTGCGGTTACGGCATCTGCGGTAACCCTGACGGGTAATACGGGCGCTTTTGTGCAAACACAAAATAATTGTTCGAGCGCAATAAGTGCATCGAATTATTGTACCGTATCGGGTACTTTTACGCCCGTCGTTGCTGGATCCACCTCCATAGGCGCGACCTATTCTTATAATGGTGGTACGCAATCGGTGCCACTAACCACTCAAACTTATGCGATTAATAGCGGGTCGTGCGCCTCAGTAACGGGATCCATTCCACTTGAGCTGCCGGCGCAAACTTATAGTTATGGAGATAATGTTGTCGAGTTTCAATTTACGAATCATTGTTCCACGGCTTCAGCAGCGCTAGGGACAGTTTCATTAAGCGCGCCAAATGCCAGCAATGCGGGCACGCTGCAAAGGAAACATAGCTTAAGTGCAAGTAATGATAGTTCTGTGCTAACCAAAGGCGATGACACTTGCTCTGGTCAAACATTAGCAGCTAATGGGTCTTGTACAGTTTATGCTTCATTGATACCGGGATCGACTACAGGGGCCACGCAAGTAGAAGCAAAAATGAATTATACAGAATCATCACAATCCAAAACGGCGATTGCAATGACTACTTCTACGATTAACGCAAACAATACAGCTGCCCGAATGATTACCGTTGTTAATCAATGTTCAGTCCCCGTATGGATGACTTTTAACGCGGGCGCTTATAGTAGTCAGTCAGGTTGCACCACCAATCCATCTTTATGTCCTTCAGGAACCACTTGCAATACGAGTGCTGCTGCGGGTGCTGGGCTGTGTTATTGGAGTAATCCAACGCAGGGGGTGAATCAAGACGGTAAATTATTGGCGGCAATACCCAATCAACCGCCTTCAACCATGAATATTACGATTCCTGAAACGAGCCTAAACAATGTAATTTATAACGCAGGTATTATGCCTCGTTTGGGTTGTTCAGGAACAGGCGCGAGCATATCCTGCAAAATCAATGCTTGTACAGCAGGATCAGATGGTCTGTGTCTGCCAGGCGATGGACCCAGCACAACGCCCGTAGCATTTAATGCCGTCGAATTTACTTTTAATCAAACAAATGGTGATGGGGTTTATAATAATCAAATCATTGATGGCGTTACAGTTCCCATGGAAATGAAAGGGCGAGGATCTTTCTCAACAGGGACAGTCCCTTATGATAATTGTTCGGCAACAGGCGCTATTATCCAACCATTGACAGGATCAGCGACAACTCAGCTGGGTAGTTGTAATTTTAGCTTTAGTCCACCCAACGATGCGACGAATTATCGGTATGTTTACTTGAGTAATCCATCCAGTCCAACTTATTGCGACACTGATTCTGATTGCTCAGGCGGAGAGGCGTGTGGTTTAGCTTATGATTCCGCGAATAAAATCGATAAAGCTTGTGGGTTGCTAGAGGGGTACACATCCGTTAATAAGGGTGTCTGTTCGCAAGGGAAATCAAATTTTGGTCGCAGCAAGTCAATGACGTCGCCAGCTTTTGGTGCCTATATTTACGATACCGTGTTCTCTTGTGATACTTCTTACGGTGCTTACACTAATACGAACCTTTATGCTTGCAATGGGCCGCTGTCTAATTCTTCTTGCTATAATAGCGCAAGTCCATGCTGCGGCTGTGTCGACTGGTGGACAGCAGCTGGCGGTTCGTTGATAGTTCCAACCTCAACGGTTATTTGTCCAACAACCAATGCCAATTGGAATACAGCAGCGCAACCCAATGTCCAGTGGGTGAAGTCTGCCTGCCCTACGAGTTATGCTTATCAGTATGATGATAAATCTTCTAGTTTCACTTGTTCGGTAATGAATGGTAGTAACGTGGTCACGAACTATCAAGTTACTTTTTGTCCCGGGGGAAAAGAAACGTCAACAATAATGCCATAGCATAGTGCTGGGTAATTTGATTTCTGAAAGGGGGTAGAGAGAAAACTGACTTATAGTTTGAATCTATAACAGCGCAACACTGATTTTTATTTTGCTATATCGCATTGGGCACCCACCAGGGGTGCCCCTACACGTGAATATTGTTCTTCGCATTAATTATCCAAAACTCACGCCAATTTAGATGCGTTTATCGTGTTAGTCTATTGTGTTTCCCCTCAATTTCTTGTTAAATATGAATAAGTTATCAATAGACAGTGGGTTTTTATAGCGAAGTTATTGGCGGAAGAATTTGTTTTATAAGCGGTTTGCTATCGATTGTTGGCGGTTATTCTTTCGTTTGACTGAACGCACTGTGAGTTAACAGATTGTTTTTTCAAAAAAGGAATTTATGTTTTTAAAACAATCAGCTTTTTCTACGCTATTCTTTGATGCACTTTCTCGCAGAGTGCGTTTCTTGGAAGATGAAGAATCGTTTCTTAAAAGCCGTTTGCAAAGGTTAGCAGCACGGTCAGAAAAAGCAAAGCGGCCGGGGTTAGAAAAAAAGCTTCAACGAGTTCAGTTGGAATTGCAAGATTTGAGAGAGACCGTATATTGGCCTAATCAGGACATATCGTTAGAGCATTATCGCATGCTTTGCATGACTCTATGGCAACAGGAGAAATGCGATGTGTTTCGAGATGATGCGTTAAAAGCCAGTGTGATCAACTGTATTGCTAAAACAATCATTGGCTTGATTGGGCAAGACATGGATAAAGTCATAGAGCAATTTGATTTGAATCAAGAGATGATTTCATCAATCATTCAGCGAAGTGCCGATGCAGGTTATTTACTGATGAACAACGAAGTGGAAGACGAGGCACTAGCAGATCAACAAGTCGCAGCGAATGATTGGTCAACATTATATCGATGATGATAAGTGGTTTATGTATAATGCGTTTTTTCGGTGGGCTTATGGGGATGAAAAATAAATTTCCGAATTCAATGACCGTAGGGACGACCTTTATGGTCGCCCAAAAAGGAAGGTGAGGTCGTCTATGAGTTGGGCGCTCACGAGAGGTGTCCTTACGATGAGCAAAAATTAGGTGCAGCGATAGCACGAGGATCTATTCATCAAAACAGGAGAACAACATGAGTTTTTCATTAAAAAATAAAATCATTTTAATTACGGGTGCATCAAGTGGCGTCGGCGAAGCGTGCGCGAAACAATTTTATCAAGATATGCAACCGCTCGTCGCTGAAGATATTGCTGATGCAGTTCACTATTGTGTTTCCCGTCCACCACATGTCAATGTTTTAGATTTGGTGATTACTCCAACCGCACAAGCTTCGGCTACTCAGGTGTGGAGAGGAAAATAACAGGGTATCACGCATGATTACACTGCAATCCGTTACACTGCAACGCGGCACCAAAGTTTTGTTGGATCAAGTGTCGTTATCCATTTTTGCTAAGCAAAAAGTGGGTGTGATTGGCTTAAATGGTTGCGGTAAATCGAGTTTATTTTCATTGCTATTACAGCAATTACAGCCGGATGCAGGCCAGGTTTTTGTTCAATCTCATGCGCGCATCGCGAGTCTTTCTCAGGAAATGCCGAATACGACGATGCCAGCGATTCAATATGCCATTCTAGGTGACACGCAATTGTCGCATTGCTTAGAGCAGTTAAAGCTGGCTGAAATCAATCAGGACAATGATGCGATTGCGCAATGTCATCAACAACTTTATGAGATGGGCGGTTATGCCGTT
>MGXI01000065.1 GCA_001801315.1 Gammaproteobacteria bacterium GWF2_41_13
CTTGCAACAGCTTCTCTGTTTTCCTGCGTTAAAAGGCGAGCATCGTTGAGACCTCTCAATACGCTAGGAACAATCACTGCAAGAGCCCCAGTATTACAGTTGGGAGTAATGGCTCTTACGGCAATTTCTCTATTTTCCGGTGTTAAAAGATGAGCAGCGCTGAGATCGCGTAATGCCCTAGCAACAGCGTCAGGAACAGCGTGATTTTTGACAGCATCAAAATTCTCTTGCGTTAAAATTTGAGCGGCGTTGAGTTCGTGCAATGCTTGAGCAACAGCCTCAGGATCAGTGTGCCTTGCGACAGCCTCCCTGTTTTCTGGCGTTAAAAGATGAGCAGCGTTGAGATCGCGTAATGCCCTAGCAACAGCCCGAGGATTAGCGTGCCCTACGACAACTTCTCTATTTTCTGGCGTTAAAAGGTAAGCGCTTTTAAGAACGTACAACGCAGAAGCAACAACCTCAGGATCAGCGTGCCCTAGAACAACCTCTCTATTTTCTGGCGTTAAAAGATGAGCAGCGTTGAGATCGCGTAATGCCCTAGCAACAGCGTCAGGATTAGCGCGTCCTGTGGCATCCTCACGATTGGCATGTCTCATAACAACATCAAAGTTTTCCTGCGACAGAAGATTGGCGTAGCGCAAGGTCAAAATGGCAGGCCAAGATCCTAGCTTGAATGTCTCTCTAAGAAATCTTTGATATACCGCATCAGAAGCGTGTCCCTCTTTGGGCGGATTTTGCAAAAAACATTGAAGAATTTTAAAAGGATTATTGTGATCTTCAAGTGACAATCTTCGAATGGCTTTAATCGCCGGATGGTCGCCAAATACTTTTCTTCGCAAACCTTTTTCTCGATCATACTGCGCTAGGGCTATTCTTATTACTTCCAACATAATACTCCAACCTCTTATCTTTATAAAAAATCATACTCGCTCAATAATTATAGTTTACTTTTTTTCATCGCGCTCTTGGAAAGGGAAAATATTGGTTCCACAATCAAGCCGCGGAATAACGAATGACTGGATCGCTTCGACTACGCCTCGCAATGACGGTAACCGGGGCTGCAAACCAAAGATCGATATACATTGGAAATTGCGATTTCGACTTGAAAACTCTAAATTACAATGTAAAATAGAGTGTGTAACTCCAAATTGCAAAATTCTATGTTCAACCGATTACTGACACTCCCTTTCCAAGGGGAAAAAAGCTTTTTTTACTAGGCCCCAGAGGAACGGGTAAAACATGATAAGAAACCGCTTCGTCGCTAACCCTCCTCACAGGCAAACGGTGAGCCCCGACACCTCGCGTCTCGCAATGAGGGCGGACTGGATTGCTTCGTCGCATACAGCAGGGATAACCCCCCAATCCCACGGTAAACGCATCTAAATTGGCCTAAATTTCGGGCAAGAAAATCGGGTTTTAAATGAACTCAATCATTGTTCTGTGCAATGAATTCGTAGGGGCGACCCTTGTGGTCGCCCAAAAATCGTGGGCATCTTTGAGACTGGGCACCCACAAGGGGTGCCCCTACAGGCGAATATTGTTCTTCGCGTTAATTACCCAAAATTTAGGCCAATTTAGATGCGTTTACCGTGCTCAATCCTTCAATCTCCTTGCATTTCAATCGTTTGAGTGAGATTATTGCGCGCAATTTGAGGCGTAATAAACGACAAAAATCATGGCGCTACGATTAGCCACATTATCCATCGCGATAATTTTTCTTTCGGGGCTTTTGCCTCTTTGCTTTTCGTATGCGTATCAAAAATTATTCTCTCGACTCAATGCCGGTTTGTTAATCCTCGGCAGTCTTTGCGCCTTAGCGGCCGGTTGTCTTGCTTTACTCAATACAGCACCCGACTATTCCCTCACGATTCCTTTATCTTTTTTACCGATGTTATCGCTGCAATTAAAGTTGGATGCGCTTTCGGGATATTTCTTTTTCATCGTCGGTTTAGTGAGTTTTGCCGTGGCCATTTATTTACCTGCGTATATCCAATCTATCCCGCATAAGAAATATTTATTATTTTTCACGGCGGTATTTATCAGCGGCATGTTGCTCGTTTTGCTCGCCAATAATGCTTTTATTTTCTTGTTCGCTTGGGAATTGATGTCCTTATCGAGTTATTTCTTGGTCGCACATGAACATGAACACGAAACCAATCGACAGGCGGCCTTTATTTATTTATTGATGGCGCAAATGAGTGGCATTTTTATCCTGATCAGTTTTGGGTTGTTGGCAAAATGGAGCGGGAGCTTAAATTTCAATTCATTCGCTCACCTTCATCTTTCGTCAGCATGGACCAGTGTTATTTTTCTTTTAGGCTTGTGGGGATTTGGGACAAAAGCGGGATTAGTCCCGTTGCATGCGTGGTTACCGAAAGCGCATCCCGTAGCCCCCTCACCGATTTCTGCTTTGATGTCTGGCGTCATGTTAAAAATCGCGGTCTATGGCTTTATTCGGCTGAGTTTTTACTTTTTAACGATCGGCAATCTCTGGACATTAGGGGGTGTTGTTTTATTTATCGGTACAATTTCTGCTTTGATCGGCGTGTTGTATGCAATCATGCAGCATGATGTGAAGTGTTTGCTCGCATATCATTCTGTCGAAAACATCGGCATTATTTTCATCGGTTTAGGCTTGTCGCTCATTTTTCAAGCGACGAATCATTCGCTTCTGGCCACATTAGGTTTGCTGGCCGCGCTGTATCATTGCTTAAATCATGCGTTATTTAAAAGCCTCTTATTTTTAGGCGCTGGCAGTGTGATTCAACAAACGCATGAGCATGATTTAGAACAGATGGGCGGACTCATTCACAAAATGCCTCGCACGGCGTTTTACTTTTTAATCGGTTGCTTGAGTATTTCCGCCCTGCCCCCTTTCAATGGATTTGTGTCTGAATGGTTGACGTTTCAAACGGCTTTGCAATCTTCATTATTAGCCAATGGATTATTACGCATTTTGATCCCCTTAGCCGCCGCTATTTTAGCCTTAACGGGTATTTTGGCTGCGACTTGTTTTGTTAAAACGTATGGCATGATTTTTTTAGGCAAAGCCCGCAGCGTACCGATGCACACTGCGCATGAAGCACCCTTGACGATGCGTTTTTCAATGGTGTTGCTGGCTTCTTGTTGCTTGTTTTTCGGCCTATTTCCTTCATTCACGCTCGCGCATCTGAATGCGATTGCCAAACAAAGTATCGGTTATGCTTTGCCCGCTTTTGGAAATTGGTTATGGTTAACCCCTATTTCCATTCAACAAACCGCTTATTCAGGACTCGGCATTTTTATCGTCTTGCTTTTCATCACAAGCCTTGTCTATTTTTGGTGGCATCCCAGGCAATACAAATCGGTATCTCCTTGGGATTGCGGTTTTGGTGGATTAACCGAACGCACGCAATATACCGGCACCGCCTTTGCTATGCCAATTCGCCGAATTTTTCAAGCTTTTTGGAAAATAACTGAAGCAAAAGAACGTCGCCCTTCTCTTCGCCAACCTCATCAAACACAATCTGTTCATTATACATTACATACCGATGATTGGGCTTGGGAGTGGTTCTACAAACCGTGGCGATCCGGCATGAAAATCGCGAGCCAGTCCATCGCCAAATGGCAAAGCGGTCATTTACGCCTTTATTTGACTTATATGTTTATTACCTTGATTATTTTATTATGGTTAGTCTCATGATGAGCCGCATCGTGTACAGCTTTCTACAAACCAGTTTGATCATTGCCTGCGCTCCGCTTTTTGTGGGGTTCATTAAAATGCTAAAATGTTGGTTGCAAAATCGCAGCGCCCCTTCTGTTTTTCAGCGCTATCGCGATTTGCGAAAATTATTTCATAAACAAACGATTATTGCGCATCACGCTTCTTGGATTTTTCGATTTGCCCCCTATTTGATTTTCAGCATCACCGTTTTAATCGCTTCCGCCATTCCCTTGATCATCAGTCCCTCTAAAACCATCGGGTTTACCGACGTGATTTTAATCGCGGGATTATTTGGTTTAAGTCGATTTTTTTTAGCACTCGCCGCGCTTGATATCGGCACCAGTTTTGGAGGCATGGGCGCTTCTCGTGAAATGACTGTTGCCACGCTGGCCGAACCTGCCTTGATGATTGCGTTTTTCTCTCTGGCGATGATGGCCTCTAGCACACGGCTCGATGTCATTACAACTTATTTAAGTGCGCACAGCTTATGGTTTAATCCATCCATGCTATTTGTTGCCATTGCTTTTGCGATGATCGCTGTTGCCGAAACCGGTCGCATCCCCGTCGATAACCCTGCCACCCATTTAGAACTCACCATGATTCACGAGGCCATGATTTTAGAATACAGTGGTCGGCATTTAGCGCTCATCGAATGGGCGGCTCAGATTAAATTATTAATTTACATAACGCTTTTTGCTAATTTATTTCTCCCTTTTCCACTCATCAATCAGCTGAGTTTATCAGCCATGGGATTGAATGGCGGCATCGTCATCATGAAATTGTTATTACTCGCTTTTGTTTTGGTGTTGGCTGAAACCCATTTAGCTAAGTTGCGATTATTTCGCGTACCGCTCTTACTCAATATGGCTTTTTTACTGTGTTTATTGGGACTTCTCATGCATGTGATTACGAATTAAGAGAAGCCATTGGCGACTGCGGGTGTAGCGGGAAACAAAACTCAACATTAAAACTGGATCCCGCGGGATGACGAAGGATAAATTCGTGGGATGACAAAGGACAGATTCGCGGAATGACGACGTTCTGTCATTCCGGAAATTTTGTGCAGGGATGCGCAAAATTATCCGGAATCCAGGCCGATGTCATGGATGAGGGAAACGGAGGATTTCTGGATCCCGCGGGATGACGAAGGATAGATCCGTGAAATAACAAGAGATTGAACCGTAGGATAAGATTATCGTCATTGCGAGGAGCGAAGCGACGAAGCAATCCAGTTTTATTCTCTGGATTGCTTCGGGCATACCTCGCAATGACGAGAGAGCAGATTGCTTCGGGCATACCTCGCAATGACGAGAGTGGATTGTTTCGGCTGACTCCTCGCCATGACGAGAAACTACTGCGATACTACGTGCCTCGTAATGACGAGGAATGGGAGATAACGACATGATGAACATTGATGCGATTCAATTATTATTGTCCGCACTATTGCTATTAACAACCTTTATTCTGCTCATTCAACGACGCGTTGATAGCATGATTTATACTTACGCCTGGCAAAGCGCTTTTTTAAGCTTGGCGACGTTATCCGCTTCTTTTGTTACCCCCTATCAATGGGATTTATTTTTCTCGGCGCTTCTTATCTTTGCGTTAAAAGTTATTTTTATCCCTTGGTTTTTACGCTATTTATCGCATCGTCTATCCTCCACAAAATCATCCGATAACCCCACTTCACTCGTTGCGCGACCCTTTCTGCTGTCGATGATTGCAAGCGCCTTGGTGTTATTTTCCTATAATCTAACGAACTCGCTTCGAACTTCAACACAGCTGTTCAGCAGCAATGCGATCGCGATTGCGCTCTCCATCATTTTACTCGGAATGCTACTCATTATTACGCATCGCAAAGCGGTTTCGCATGCGCTCGGTTTTATGGTGATTGAAAATGGAATCTTTTTTGCTGCCTTGATTTTAACGCGCGGCATGCCGATGAAAATCGAATTGGGCATTGCGTTCGACGTACTCGTTGCGATTATTTTATTCGGCGTATTTTTCTTCCATTTAAATACCGGCATTGATTCGTTAGATGTTGACTCGCTCAATCGGTTACGAGAGGGGGCCGAATAATGTTGTTTTATACGGTTTTGTTCACCCCTTTACTCGGCATTATTTTATTCAGTTTTATCCGAAGAGCCAGGTGGGCGGTTAGCATCAATTTATTGGTATCGACGGTCAATTTTATCGCAATGATTGTATGGCTGGTGCGCTGGCAAACAACGCCTTCATTTTTTATTCTGCATGCGCATGAACAATTGTATCTCGATGCACTCGGATTAATCGGCTGGACACTCACCACCTTTATCGGCATGACCACAGCGCTTTTTTCATATGGGTATATGTTGCAAAATTTGAAAGAACGCCGCATCACGTTAAAACGATTGCAACTGTATCATTTATTTTATCAATCGTTCATTTTCTCACTGCTCATCGCTTTTTCTGCAAACAATATCGGCCTTTTATGGGTGGCCATTGAAGGCGCAACCTTAGCAACGGTGTTATTAGTCAGCCTTTATCGAACACCTGAAGCCGTTGAAGCCGCATGGAAATATTTCATTATTTGTATTGTCGGTATTGCGCTGGCTTTATTCGGCACTATTTTAGTGTACTTTGCAGCACAGACTTCTCTCGATCCCAGTCACGCGATATTATGGCATTCGCTGGCCGCTCAGGCTAAAACATTAAATCCCTCGATCATGATACTCGCTTTTGTCTTTTTATTCGTGGGATACGGCACTAAAGTCGGCTTGGTCCCTTTTCATTTTTGGCTACCGGATGCTTATTCCGAAAGCCCAGGACCTGTCGCCGCTTTACTTTCAGGATTACTCTTAAATGTCGCGTTATATGCCTTATTGCGTTTTCAAATTTTAACGAATCTCTCATTGCACAACGGCCTCGCCAATCAATTAATGATTATTTTCGGTTTATTATCTTTCGTTTTTGCTAGTTTTACCTTACATCATCAACAAAATATTAAGCGCATGTTCAGCTATTCATCCATCGAACATGTGGGTGTCATGACGTTTGCTTTTGGGATCGGTAATACGATCGCTATTTTGAGTGGATTATTTTATCTGATTATTCATGCGCTCATTAAATCGGCGATTTTCACGACCGTCGGCAACGTCATGCACTTAACGCATACGCAAAAAATTGAAAAAATTCGAGGCATCTTAAAGCTCAATCCCTGGGTTGGCTGGCTCTTAATCGCCGCTTTATTCGCCATTGCCGGCGCACCGCCCTTTGGATTATTCATTGGTGAAATCGGCATATTTTTAGCGACCCTGCAAACGTACCCGTATTTAGCCATCATCCTCGGGGTTGGGTTTCTCATCGTGTTTGCTGCTTTATTGCGCTATATGCAATCGATGACACTGGGCAATCCAGAAAAGGTATCGGCCCCCTCCATAGCAAAAATTAATTTGGTCCCAGCCGGATTACATCTTTTGATCGTTTTAATATTGGGGCTTTATATGCCCCCATTTTTCATGCAAATTTTAAAACAAGCGTCTTCTCTTTTTACAGGACAATAGCGCATGGGAACACCCAACATTTTATTTCGCTTATTGGAAGAATTGAATAATCGCCAACTACTCAAAGCGGATAGTTCTATTGACTATTGTCCTGCCGTCGACATTGAACCGATTCATTGGCTGGCAGTAACACACATGATCCAGCAATACCAGGCTCGTTTTGCGGGATTGTGGGTTAAAGAATTAGATAATGCTTTTTACGTAATCGCTTGTTTTTATATTGAAAAAAATTATCTTTTTGTGCGCACGGCGTTGCATAAAAAAACCCCTTTACGCTTGCCTTCACTGTCTTGTCTGTACTTGGCATCCAGCCGATTCGAGCGGCACGCCCATGATTTATTCGGCATTGAATTCACAGGGAATGAAGATTCACGCCGATGGACACGACATCAAGCATGGTCGGCCAATCAATACCCCTTGCGAAAAGATTTTCCAAAAGCGGGTTATAGCACAGGCAAAACACCCACTGATAAAACCTATCCTTTTCTACAAGCAACGGGTGAAGGGGTTTGCGAGGTGCCTGTTGGACCGATTCACGCCGGCATTATCGAACCAGGCCATTTTCGTTTTCAAATTGCCGGAGAAGATATTCTTTACCTCGAAGAAAGATTAGGTTATCTGCATAAAGGCATTGAAAAAACAGCCGAAGGAAAGGATATTTCTGATTTGATTCATCTTGCTTCACACGTCTCTGGAGATTGCGCCGTATCGTACGCTTGGTCTGCTTGTATGGCCATCGAAAGCGCGTTGCAAATTACCGCACCCGATCGAGCTTTGTTTATTCGCGCCATTTTGGCAGAACGAGAGCGTATCGCTAATCATCTCTGGGATGCAGCGGCGATCTGTAATGACGTCGGATTCGCCTTTGCTTATTATCAATTGGGGCGACTGCGCGAGTTATGGCTTCGAACCAATGCACAACTATTTGGCCACCGACTCCTCATGAATTGTCTCGCCATAAGCGGCGTTCAAAAAGATTATCTCCCTGAATCGGCCGTCCAGGTAATACGCCAAGAATTAAAACCGCTCGAAAAAGAAGTGGGCGAGTTAGAGAGGATTCTCAACTCGAATGCTTCTCTGCAAAACCGACTGAAAACCACGGGTATTTTATCCTCAGATATCGCTCAAGCTGTGGGCGCTTTAGGCTACGTTGGAAAAGCGAGCGGGATTGATTTCGATGTGCGACGTGATGCGCCTTATGCCCCTTATCATCAATTTAAAATAGACTCGCCTGTTTTATCCGAGGGCGATGTGGCCGCACGACTCAGCATTCGCTTAAAAGAAATAGTGAACTCATTACAATTAATCGACGCTTTATTGAAAGATCTGCCTGCGGGCGATTATCAAACTGGATGGAAAATGCCTCATCGCGCGACATCCGGCATCGGCATCGTCGAAAGCTGGCGTGGTGAATTATTAACATTTGTCGGTTTAGATAGCCTGGGTAAAATTTCACGTTATTTTCCACGCGATCCCAGTTGGTTTAATTGGCTTGCACTCGAACGGCTCATTTATCACGATATCGTGCCTGATTTTCCTGTTTGCAACAAATCGATTAATGGTTCCTATTCAGGATGCGATTTATAAGGTGAGACTATGTTAAAAACACTGAAGAAAATTTTTCAAATAGGTATTATCACAGAGCCCGTCGATGCACCATCATCGCCCGAAACAGAAGCGCTCGGCAAAGCGTGCCAAGCAATTATCGACGCAAAATTCAACGGTAGCTTGGCTATCCGACAAGTCGATGCTGGATCGTGTAATGGATGTGAATTGGAAATCCACGCCTTAAATAATGCGTTTTATAATCTCGAACGATTTGGTATACATTTTGTTGCTTCTCCACGCCATGCCGATCTATTGCTCGTTACCGGCCCCGTTTCCAGACACATGGAAGAAGCCCTACGTATCGTTTATGAAAGTACCCCTGATCCTAAACTTGTCATTGCCGCCGGTGACTGTGCTGCTTGTGGCGGCATTTTCGGAGAATCTTATGCAAGCGCTGGCGCCGTATCGAACGTCATTCCAGTTGATTTAGTCATTCGCGGATGTCCGCCCACACCGATGCAATTACTCACAGGATTGCTGAGTCTCATTCGATCATAATACGCGAGTTTCGCACTTTATTTAGGGTATGCAGCGAGTCACGTTATTATTCTTCTGTCATTGCGAGGTATGTCCGAAGCAATCCAGAACCGAAACTGCTTCATCGCTCACGCTCCTCACAGCATCTACGCAAAAACATCTCACAAAGCGCGAAACTCGTAACAACTCCCCGAACTCGAGTTACTGTAATTCATTTTTATTTCGTGCACGCACGAAATAAAAATATCGCCAAAGAAATATTTTCTTAAGCTTCCCTTAATAATCATGGTCTATCTTTGTTGCAGAACAATACAACATAATAATAAATAATAGGAAAAAATCATGTTATCGAACTTTCCAAAAACCGTTGCGCAGTTAGATGCTTTAGACGATTACTTTGCCAGCCATAATCTTCCTAAAATAAATAGGCGAGTATTAGAAAACAGCATTCCACAAAACTTGGACGCAAAAATACTAGATTCTTTTTATGCCGGCCATTTACAGTGGCTTCGAGACGCCGATCAAGTTACACCCAGTAACGTGATTGCGATGTGGAAAGCACTTATTGAAAAATCGACTAGCGGCAATGGTGTTAGAGCCTACTACTACCAAATGCAGCAGCAATCTGAGCAAAACATAGCATCACCCAACCCAAGCGGACAACAAGTAACACACATCTGCAGTTCCATTGGCGCTGCTTCATTATCCGTTACTCTACCAGCCGGTGCAGCGGTTTCAGCAGAAATGAGGACGCCTAATGGAATAACTCGATTTGCCGCAACAGGCCCCACCTTATTTGTACCAAAACACCCTGCGAGAAAAGCAGTGCCAGTCGTACCACACACCAATACAGCTGCAGCTGAAACTACTCACAACAGCATAGCCGCCAGGGCAGCTCGAATTGACGCCATGTTGCTTCGAGGATAATAAGAAATATCAATCCAAAATGTAATCATTACCTGAGATCATGACGGTATGAAAATATTCAGATTTGGATAATTTTTTAATCCGCGTGTAGGGGCACCCCTTGTGGGTGCCCGATCTCGAAGTACTCGCAATTTTTTTCTGGATTGCTTCGTCGCACGCTCCTCGCAATGACGGCGGACTGGATTGCTTCGTCACTAACGTTCCTCGCAATGACGAATATGAAACGCAAGATGGCGTTAGAGGAGCTTTCTAGATCCCGCGGGATGACGACGTTCTGTCATTCCGGAAATTTTGTGCAGGGATGCGCAAAATTATCCGGAATCCAGGCCGATGTCATGGATGAGGGAAACGGGAATTTCTGGATCCCGCGGTCAAGCCGCGGGATGACAGAGAGTGGAGATAGATGCTACGAGACGCAGTCGAAGCAACCCAAAGAATAAAACTGGATTGCTTCGTCACTAACGTTCCTCGCAATGACGAATATGAAACGCGAGATGGCGGAAAACCGCTTCGATTGTTCCTCAATGACAAAGGCCTAAAGCATCACCCCAAAATCGCCTTAAGATCCTGCTCAGGCGTCGTAATCGGCTGAACATTAAATTTCTCAATCAAAAACTTTAATATGGCCGGCGATAAAAATGCCGGTAATGAAGGTCCTAAGCGAATGTCTTTGATTCCAAGCGATAATAAAGTTAATAAAATCACGACCGCCTTTTGTTCATACCATGACAACACAAAGGAGAGTGGTAATTCATTAATCCCCACGTCAAATGCCTTGGCTAAAGCGGCCGCAATTTGAATCGCTGAGTAGGCATCGTTACACTGACCAATATCGAGCAAACGTGGAATGCCGTCAATTTCACCTAATTGTTGATCAAAAAATCGAAACTTACCACAAGCCAACGTCAGCACCACACAATCTTTCGGTACTTGCTCAACA
>MGXI01000066.1 GCA_001801315.1 Gammaproteobacteria bacterium GWF2_41_13
TCCTTTTAATAATTTGGACATCAATGGCTGTAAACCGCCGATTTTCTCGACTGTATGACCAGCCGATTGAATGGCTGCCGCAATGGAATCAATGGTTTCTGGTTTATCTAGTTCAGCGGTTTCTTCTAAAGAAAAACCCGCGTTGAGATAATCTTCTCGTAGATCGTAAGTTAATCCGATTTTCAAAATTAATTCCTCGTGTTGGGCGGATACTATATTCGTGACGAGCATATAAAATCCGAGTTTTATGTAAAAATTGATTTTAAATTAACACAACCATTGTTCTGTGTGATGAAGCTGTAGGGGCGACCCTTGTGGTCGCCCAAAAAATTTGTGGGCGCATTGAATATTTGAAACAGGGCACCCACGAGGGGTGCCCCTACACGGGGTCATCCATGCGATCATTTTATCGTGTGCAGCGATTCTAGTCACAGATAGGGTCCGGATAACGATATTCTTTTCCTTCGTAATTTTTCAACACGAGACCTTGTTCGTCACGGCCTTGAAAATACTCTGGTAACAGGGGTATTTTTCCGCCACCACCGGGTGCATCGATCACGTAAGCCGGCACAGCATAACCAGATGTGTGTCCGCGCAATCCGGCGATGATTTCCAATCCTTTTTCAATCGGCGTTCGAAAATGACCTGAGCCAATAATCGGATCACATTGAAAAATATAATACGGCTTAACACGAATACGCAAAAGGCCTTGCATTAATTTTTTCATAGTTTCGACGTTATCATTGATGTCAGTCAGGAGTACCGTTTGACTGCCCAGCGGAATACCGGCATCGGCTAATCGCTCACAGGCTTTTGCCGTTTCTTTCGTCAGTTCATCGGGATGCGTAAAATGCAAGCTTAAATACAAAGGATGGTATTTTTTAAGCATTTTACACAAAGCCGGCGTAATGCGTTGTGGCAGTACGGCGGGTGTTTTGGTCCCGATACGAATCATCTCGACATGCGGGATTTTTCGTAATCGAGACAGTAACCACTCCAGCGTTGCATCATCCATGGTTAATGGATCGCCCCCCGATAACAAGACATCTCGAATTTGAGAGTGATCGGCGATATACTGAATCGCATTTTCCCAATCGGTGCGCGTGAGCGGTTCAGCCACGCATTCACCAACCATGCGAGAGCGCGTGCAATAACGACAATACACCGAACAAGTATTCGTGACTAAAAATAATGCGCGGTCAGGGTATCGATGGACCAATCCACTCACGGGACTATCATGTTCTTCCGCGAGCGGATCGTTTTGATCGCCGATTGAACGAATAAATTCTTGTTGTGTCGGAATCACTGATTTTCGCAATGGCTGATCGGCATTATTTGGATCGATCAAACTTAAATAATAAGGCGTGATTGATAAAGGCAGTCGATCTTGCCCAACGTAAAAGGCTTTGATTTCGTCTTCAGATAAATTGAGAAATCGTTTTAGTTCGAACATTGATGTGATGCGATTTTTCAGTTGCCATCGCCAATCGTTATATTCTTTCGCAGAAACACCCTTAAAAAATCGTCGATAGAAAGCGCTGGTTTTAAGAGGCATTGTTTGCGGGGGTGGCGGAATGGCGGATAAATCAACCCGAGGTAAAGCCATTTCGTAAGTGGGTAATAAAGGCGACGTCGCCGCCGCAATATGCGGCGAGGGGGGTTCGAGTTCTTCGGATATAATCATTTCGCGAGTCATGGGAAATCTCCTCGTAGGATAAAGTCAGAAAAGCGTGTATAGGTTTTTTGGTGTTGCATTAAGTGATCGGGATTGGCTGCATCAGTCATGCTGAGATTATCCAACGAACAAGATTCTTCGAAGATTTTCAGGCTTCGAGAGACAGGCTTTTTTACGAGAGAGAAAGAGGTAACGTGCGGCTGACTAATGAATTGCACAGGCCGCTTTGGCAGCGCAGATATCGATTGTAACTTCAACATAAAAACGATATACCACTTGTTTTGTTTGCTCTTGCAAACGAGGGAATTTTTAACACATTCTCAAAAATAATCTACAAGTTTTTTTAAGATTTTTGAAAAAAAATCTGATAGTTTATTTTTAATTTTTATATCTGTTTTTTTCAAGGTGACGGGTATAATTTCTGGATTGAGGTCAATATTCAGCGTGCATGCTGAATATTGGCTGAATTTTCAGTGCGAGGCAAAATAATTCAGTTAGCTCGCGGCGACAATTTTTGGAAATTTTAGTGTGACTTCGGTCCACTCGTCCTTTTTTGAATGAATAGAGATTTCTCCTTGCATCATTCTCATTGCGCGTTGACAAAAATGCAAACCCAATCCAATTCGAACATCTTTTCGCGTCGTAAAGTAGGGTTCAAAAACATGGGGTAGCGCCGTTTCATCGATGCCGGCACCCGTATCTTTGATGTGCAAATAAAAAAACTTGTCATCTTCCGAGGAAGATAAATGTAACTGACCGGGTCGTCCTGCATGCCGGATAAAATAATCGGCGTTTCTAAATAAATTAAATAAGATATGGATAACGAGTGAACGGTTGCCTGAAAATTGGAAATCTGTTACTTGGTTGATGATATTTTCTTTGCTTTTTAAGTCATATTTAAAGTGTAAAGAATCTAATGCTTGCTGCACACAAGTTGCCATGGAGAGCAATTTGAATTCGGTGTAGATTTCTTCGATAGGGCTTAAAAGCATCGTGACCATCGAAATATAAGCAGAACAGATTGCATCATAATCGCTGATCATTGTGATAGCTGTTTCAATTTGCGTTAAGAGTGTTTTTTGTTTTTCATGGGGCTGATCAGAGCCGCAAGCCGCCATGAGGAGGGGCAATGTTTTTTTTATAACATCGGCATTAAAACCGATGATGCTCAACGGCGTTGTAAGCTCGTGCGCAACAATATGCCAATGACTCAAATTTAAAGTCAATGAGGGTTGATCAGTCATTAGTGTTCTTCTCCCTTTTAGTTAATAATCGCATAACTATTCAGTGCTTTTTAAGGAACGTTCCTATTTTGGCGCTTTTTGGCGAAAACTCTCTTCAAAATGCTCATGTATTATTTATACACTCCGCTTTTTCATCTATTTTTCGTCAAAAATCATCCAAAATCTGAACGTTCTTGTATCATCGCGATCGCAGTGAATAATTACTTACTTTGTCAAAAAGGCGGATTTTTTCCGACAATTTTTTTAATCCAAGGCATCGGTTTAAAATGATCTGCATCATAGCCAGTGGCTAAATATAATTCAGAAAATCCTTGATCATAAAGCTCTTTGGCAAAATCTTCCCCACGGATAGATTCTGCTAGGCTAGAATCAATATAAATGGGCGTATCTTTTTTAAAGGTATGGATCATCTTTGTGAAATCGCTGCTTCGATTAAAGACGTGAACCTGTTTATTAGATGTTTTACCAGCCAACTGCCAAAGCGAAGTGAGCGCTTCATCGTCATCGATAAAAACAATTTCCTGAGTTTCTGAGGGTAAGATCTCGATATCGATGTAAGGGGCAAAGCTTTTCGGTAGAATTTTGATGCCGAGCGTGCTGGCTTCCTCACGTACTTTGACATTTTCATAACGACTCGTGACCAGAATGGCTGTTTTTTCTAGGTGTAATTGCTTAATGACATCAATGCCCGTGATATTTTTGTTCATGAGTTCATAATCAATTAAACCAAAGATGGTGGAGATGGGGCGGTCTAACGGATGTTGCATCAGGGGTTCAGGCGCATAAAAATGTTGAACGGTAATATGATCCTCATCATGCAAAATTGTTTTAAAGCGCATATCCCAGAGAGCGTGAATGGCTTTATCATCATCTAAAATAATAACTTCTGCATTTTTGGGGAGTGAAATTTTCAGAGGGAACCAGGAGGCCGCTGGCGCAATAGGCAAGCGAATCGTCATTGTTGTCCCTTCATTGACGCGAGAGGCAACCTCAAGCGATCCGCCGAACGACTCAATCATTTTTTTCGAGGAAGACAGCCCAATTCCGTGCCCATCTTCTTTACCGATACTGACGCCACCTTGTAAAATCTTTTCAAGGTTTTCTGGCGCAATTCCACAGCCATTATCGATGATTTCAATTTGTATTTGATGTGTTGTCGATTCGCTTAAGGTGACGTTAACAGTGCCGCGGTAAACGTCGCCATGAATCTTAATTTGATTTTGAATCGCTTCGAGGGCGTTATTAATCATATTGGAAATCACCCGTTTAAAGGCGATGTTGTCAATTTTAGCAAATAGGCTATGTGCGTCTTTGATTTCCAAAGACAATGAAATGTTTTTTGCAATCTGAACTCTTTTTTCAGAAATAATTCTTTCGAGTAGTAGCGCGACAGGTTCTGCATATTCAACATAAATACCGGCTCGTTTTTCTTTTTGAGTGGCAGATGAGAGAATATTGTTGGCAAGATCTTTGAGCGTATCGACCGCGTTTTTAATAATGGTGCGTTTGGTTTCTTCTACCTCAGATAATTCTTGTGTGATCACGTCAATCGCCGTGAGCGGTGATCGGATATCGTGTACAATTTGCTTAAGCATCCTGCCAATTTCTGCTTCTTTTTCTTTTTCATGCAGCGTTTCTAATTGTTTTTTCCATTGTTCGATTTGATCGATGAGATAAGCAAATTCTTGAATCTCATCTTTTTGATGATCTAATGTAAGCCCTTGCTTTAAATGACTCGTGATGAAATTGAGGGGATTTGCGATATATTTGTTAAAAATGAATTTAATGCGGTTGCGAATCCAAAAGATCAATCCGATAAAAGCGACGAACATCAAGGCGATATAGTACCAAAAAGAATAATCCTGTGCTGTTTTTACGCCGGCATGAATAATGAGCGGCGTATTTTCTTCAATATCAAAATTACCCAATGTGTTACTGGCTAATAAATCAGTCGCTTGACAAGTAGGGCACTCGTAGAGGTCGCGGTTGATATTTTTTAGGCTGTTAAACAGATGTTCTGGGTCGAAAAATAATGTCCATGTGTTGTTACATATACCATATTCGTCGTTGAGCGCGCGGTTGAGATAACATAAGTTGAGTGTAATGTGATAAGGTGTTCGTTTACCCATGGCAAAAATTGTTTCTTCGTTCGCTCTTTCAATCGACATGCCGACGATGCTGGGCGTGTTTAAATTCTTAATCTGATAAAGAAATTGAGGAAATAAATTATTCCGAGATATTTCACCAGAATTTAAATAATCAACGAAAATCGTCGAGCTTGCGACAATGGCTAATTGCTGTGATAAATTAGATCGATAAACACTCAGGATATTATCAATTTTCTGTTCATTAAATTTTGCTTTATTGAGTTGTACTTTATGATGCGCAATCGACATGGATAAAAGCGCAAAAGCCAAAACGACACACGTGGAAATAATAATGGTGTTTTCTATGGCGGATTTTATTTTATTAATATCAAGATGTTTCATGGTGATCCCTCATCAAGTGTTTCACAATGCGCCTGGCGTATTCAAGTTAAGTCGGATCATATCCCATTGTTTTGACAGTTGCTCAAATTCATCACGAGAAGCCAGTTGTATCCATGGCAATCTTGAAAGGTAATTCAAGAATTCGTTGTAAATACTTTTAAAGTAAGGCGATATTATTTTTTTGTCTTCCAAATAAGGAGAAAAATAATAATCCGTATTTTCAACTCGAGTCATCGCTTCTGGGCTTAACAGCGTTCTAGCGACGCAAAGTGTGGCGGGATCATTGTTGGTTATTCCGAGCAAATCGAAAGATATGTAAGACAATTGGGGGTGCACCAAAAAGGGGTACGTTTTTCTTTTTTGTTCAGAGTAGAAAATGGCATTCCCTTGCCACGTCAAAGCGAAGGCAAAATCAGGGTGCTGATAAACTTTTTCATTGTCGTCGGTGATGATGACTCGCGTATTTTGGGTAACTTTTTTGAAATATTCTGGTGTTAAAACGCTGAAGGGTAGTTGCTGAATGGGTTGTCCGAGTTCGTTTAGAGCAAGTTTGATAACCCTGTTTACTTCGATGGGGTCATCAAAAATTGCGACAGTGTTGGTACCTGCTTTTTTGAAAATGGTATCGATAGAATCATTCTTATCCAGTTGAACGACGGCTGGATTCCAAATAAATCCTGTTAGCGCCTCAGTAAAAAACACGATATTTTTTGGGAAATGGTATTGTTGGTAGTGATTTCGTATAATGGGGTTGTACTGTTTTGTTATTTCCCATAGGGAGCTATCGCTCATACTAATGTCGCTTTTAATGGAGTTAAAGACGACATCCGAAAAGATCGCCATATCGTAATTTTGCTTTTGTTCTTCCCATCTCCTGAGAAACTCAGAATCGGAATAATATTCATCAAACGATATTTTGGTGTGACAAGTGTTTTCCGCCGCGGCGATGTTTTCTGGAAGCAGGTATCCCCACCACGTGAGAATATTAACCGTGTTCTCTGGTTTGGCTTGAATCAAGGGTAAAGAAAAAATAAAACAACTGAGCAGAATTATGAATTGTAAAAATGCTTTTTTCGTTTTCAATATCATATTTTTACCCTAATGTTTGTTCTCCAGCATTGATTTTCATGAGCTGCCACCAGTTGTTAATGGCCTCATATTCTTGATTGGTAAAAAGCGGCATCCACGTCATCTTCGGGAGTTCAGCCAAATATTGTCGGTAAGCATCGAGATAAGCCTTGTCACCGGTTTGAGGGATATCGCCATAAGGTGAAAAGAAGTAGGTGTCTTTTTGTAAGCGATTTAAAAATGATCGACTCGACAGTAAATCAGCAACACAGGTGGTGGAGGGTTCGTCGTTCAGTTGAGCGATTAAGTCAGATGAATTAAATAAAAAGGCCGGGAGTGTTGTGAACACTAAATTACCGTGCGATAAGGCAACTTCTTGAAGTGCGACGCCAGAATCGCTGAATGCAAAAGCAAAATTTTCGTTGTTCACAAGGTTATCATAAGCATTAGCGATGTAGAGTCTCGTGTTTTGTCTTATTTTATTTAAGGCGAATGGGTCGAAATCATGATAGGTGTTGAACAATGCATTTGCGCTGATCGCATCATCGAGCAGAATGGCGATATGATCGCCGGCCTTGTGAAAAATTTGATAGAGATTATCAGTTGGATTGATTTGTATATTTTTCGGATTCCATAAAATACCAGGGATTCCAGGAAAAAGATAAGCGGTATTGTTTAAAAAATGCTGTTGATAAAAATGGTCCCGTATGGCGGGATAATAATCTTTGGCCTGAGCGCTTAAATTATGTTTCGATTTACCCTCCAGATCATTTTTTATCGAATTATACATAACATCATAAAATATAACGATATCATAATTATTTTTGTAATCGTCCCATCGACGTAAAAACTCATCAGTCATGTAGTATTCATCATAAGATAATTTAACATGGCAAGTTTGCTCGATCAGTGGTTTGACCCACGGCGGATCTAGGTAGCCCCACCAGGTTAATACGTTAACAGATGGGGGTGACGTGGTAATGGGCGTATTTGCAGCGGCGAAACTGGGGGAGAGATAAAACAGCATAACGAGCAGGCAAGTCAACAAAATCGCTCGATAATTTTTATGAAAATATTTTTTTTTTTCGTAATCCCGAGCCATGAAATTCAATTCCATTTATCATGTCGTTTATTTACGTCGTGGATTGAGGTGAAAAGATCTATTTATGAAAACCTCGCTTGCAACGCTCATTTGACGCTGATGTAAATTTCTGTTGATCGCTTGTTTTTATTGAGCCTTATCTTTTCGCGAAAATCCAACCCTATTCTTGAACGTCTAAATTCTAACCATAAAATTAGAAATAACCAAATGGTTTTATTGAAATTGTCATTATTCGTCGCGATCGTGATGATGCAAGAACGTTCAAATTTTGGATTGTTTCGTTATTACGTTTTTCACAATGGCAAACATGAAGTGCGGGATGGCGATGTTTCATCGAAAAACGCATCTCGTCTGGCTGAACAGCGATCTTTACTTTATACTTCTGAAATTGTAACTATTCATCACGATCGCGATGAATAGTTACCTGAAGTTATTTTATTAAGATCAACTTTTGACTTATGCAAACCAAAGTAACATCTAATCGTTTGTGCAATGCCCTCACTTTTGTTGTCATTCTGGGCTTGTTTTTAATTTCTATTTGGATGCAAAAACATCTGGGTAGCAATAGAGATAATGCTTGTTTGATTCAATTTGCAAAAGAATTATTACAAGGGCGGCATTATTTTAAAGATACCCTCGAGCCTAACGCCCCGATGGCCGTTTATATTTATATGCCCGTTTTATTAATCGCGCATATCACTTCAATTTCTATCGTTGTAGCGCTGGAACTATACGTGTTGACTCTGATCGCTTTAGTCCTATTGTTGGCGCGGCGTTTACTACTTACATTACCCAAAGCTGCTCGTTTAATATTGCTTTGTGCAATCGCTGCCGGATTATTGATTGTTCCGAGCGTTGAGTTAGGTCAGCGAGAACATTTCATGGTTATTTTTGTTTTACCCTATCTTCTTGCCTCCGCTTTTCTGTTGAGTCGTACCGAGTTCAAACTGCCGTTGACACTATCATTGTTGATTGGTGCCCTGGCGGGGATTGGTTTTGCAATAAAACCATATTTTATAATTACTTTTCTAATGATGGAATGCTGTATTTTATTTCACCGGAAAAAATGGTTTAGTTTTTGTCGATCCGAAGTATGGGTGATTCTTGCAGTGCAGGTGATTTATTTATATTCCCTTTTCTTGATCACGCCGGAGTATCTGACTTACATCGTTCCGATGAGTATAAAAGTTTACTATGCCACAGCGGTTAAGCCATTGACGACGCCTATGACGCCCGTTTTTTTAATTTGCCTGTTAATATTTTGCGCTAACTGTTTTGTTCCGTGGATAACGGCCGAGGTCACAGCGCTTCGCAAAATGTTACTGGTGAGCTTATTGGCTTTTTTATTGATTTACCTTTTACAACAGACTTATTGGTATTATCACAGCTTGCCTGCATTTACGGTTTCTCTCATGATGTTGGCGCTCTTGATTTACGAGCAAGTGATAGCCATGCGAAAAACAAGCGGTCAAGCTCATTTGTTATGGGCGGGATTATGCTTTTTATTTTGGCTGGCCAGTCTCTATGGTTATGTAACGTTTATGGCGTTTTATTCAGATTGGCGCTATCACCAAACGGTAATGCCGGCATATCAGCAAATGATTCGCTTTATCAAGTATCACGCGCCGGCTCATTCATCCATTTTCTTTTTTGCTCCTTCACTTTATCCGACCTATCCCATCAACATAGATGCATCAATCGATACGCATTGTTTTAATGGTTATTTGATGACGCCGACGGCACAGCAAGTTTTTATTAAGCGTCATGTGAATTATGCTTTTCTTGATATTTATGTTTGGCAGACGATTCGCCTGTTACAGAAAGAAAAACCCCATTTGATTTTTATACGAACAACGCCCGTTGAGCTGTACGGCGAGAAAAAACCAGCGCCTTATTTGCCTGTTTTTAATCGCAGTAAGGTGTTTCGGCAATTTTGGTCACATTACCGGTTGATTGGGCAGTTGGATGACTTTGATGTTTACGCCGCAATCTAGTACCGCTATTTACTGTTCCGCGTCCCATCATCTCATGCCCTCGCGCAACACCAAACATCAATTTTTTGGACACCTTTTTTCCGCAGCGCTCGACTGAACTCAGACACCGTATATCCTGTTGTCATAACATCATCTAAGATCGCCACATGATTCGCGCGAAAATTTTTATGGGTAGCAAAAGCTTTTGCTACGTTCTTTTTGCGTTCTGCTTGTGGCAGGGACGATTGCGCTTGTGTATAACGCATGCGA
Source organism: Gammaproteobacteria bacterium GWF2_41_13 (assembly GCA_001801315.1). Lineage (GTDB taxonomy): Bacteria > Pseudomonadota > Gammaproteobacteria > UBA12402 > UBA12402 > UBA12402. The sequence goes on from MGXI01000066.1 coordinate 9,822, forward strand.
TGACCAGCATATAATTCAATCGGGATATGAAGTCGTTTCTGAATGGGGCGCGCAATTTCAACTGATTGATTGAACCCTCGTTCTTTTAAACGTTTTAGATGTAGCGGAATGGGGATGATGCATTCCGGTTTTTCAACAGAAGGTTCACGAGACCACGTATCGATCAAATAATGAGCCATGAGTTGGCCTAAAATTTTTGCATAACGCAATTCATATCCAAATTTTAATCGCGTGATCATCCTTGCTGCTAAGGATTCATAGGGAAATAAAACATAAGTTCGATCAAAGGGTGGAGGGTTTTTTAAACACGAAACGCAGATGGGGAAATGATAGGGGGTTATTTTTCCGCATACGGTACACGCTTGTTTTATGCGGGGCAGTTGTGATTCACAAGGTGGACATAATTCAAAAGATCGGTGAGTTTTTTTCTGACAAAAACAGCATGTGTGAGGAAGCAAATAATCAGCCATTTGTTGTAAGTGTTTTTTCATATTTATCCGCTCGATTGGTTTTGAACGTGAGCTTTATGATTTATTGAATGTTTTTACACGGTCATTGCGAGGTATGCCTGAAGCAATCCAGTTTTATTCTCTGGATTGTTTTGTCGCTAGCAATGACGGCAGAACGTTTTTGTACTATCACGATCCGCGGTGAATCACGGTAAACGTATCTAAAATTGACCTAAATTTTGGATAGTTAATGCGAAGAACAATATTCGGTAGGGGCACCCCTTGTGGGTGCCCAGTCTCAAAGATGCCCACAATTTTTGGGCGACCACAAGGGTCGCCCCTACGAATTCATTGCACAGAACAATGATTGAGTTCATTTAAAATCCGATTTTCTTGTCCAAAATTTAGGTCAATTTAGATGCGTTTACCCTGGCGGTGAATAATTACCATTTACTTTACCAAATCAACGCGCCATCGCCAAGCGAATCGGAGGTATAGGTAAATCCAAATAATCGATCAGTGTCGGTTGTTTTTCTAATGAGTCTCCATATTTTACCCGAGGGGTCGTTGAGGTGTGAAAGTTTGGCCGACCTGAATTCGTCGGATCGAGTGCTCGATGAGCAAAGTACCCACAGCGGCCGAGCGTTTGAGCGAGGGGCGTTTTCCTGACCGCTTCCGCCCGCTCGGCTTGAAGTGTAGACGATCTGACTATGGGCGGCCGAGCTGACAGGAAATTCAATACTCGAGCTGATGTGCTGCTTGCTGTTGATGGAGCAGATGGGTTGCTCGGCTCAGCCAGTGGCTGACTTGTTGGATTGGGATTATCAAGCGTCACGGTTTCTCTTCTCGGTAATGGAAGATAGGGTCGTGTGGTTTGCCTGATTTGAGCTAGGTCGTCGATGCTTGCAGATAAAGGGTTTTTATCTCCTAGCACTAAATCAATCATCATCCATTGCTGGATATTTGCAAAGACAGTCGAAATTGTGGGGTTTAAACCATACGCTTTTAATTGCGATTCTTCTTGTTTTAATCGCTGTTTGATAGCTGTTATTTCCGCTCGATTTTTCCAAGCATGTTCTTTTAGGCGGTAGAGTTGTTTCTGTAGGCGCCTATAAACATGGATCATTTCTATAAAGGCATAATATTGGCTCGGAGATGTAAATATGGACAGCCACCGGTTGATTATTGCAACGGTGATGTGTTGTGGTACTCCGTAACGCATGAGCGCTTCATTTTGTCGTTGTAATTTTTGTTTGAATACTTGTTTGTTACCTGTTGATTTTACCCAATGACGTAAGCTTTCTCGCAGAGCTTCTCGCTCCTCAACGAGTGTTTTGAGCGCATTGAGATGATTGAAGATATCCGTTAAATCGTTTGAGGATAATATGGTGAGAGGGTAAAGTGAGGGCCGCCCCTGCAGTAATTCAATACAAGTGCGTTGAATTAAGGTTGTCGCGGATGGTAATGGCGCATCAAATGCATTGCGAACGTCGAGAACATACAGGATATTTTCCAATTTTTTCAATGTCTGGTCGATTTGCTTTTCACGAATACCTAACGCCACTAAACGTTTTTGCAGCGCGATTTTCTGCTGCTGCCTTTTCTGGGGATTGAATTCAGTGCTTAATTGTTTTTGTGTTCGTTGGAGGGCTAATAAATTTTGTTCTAAGGAGCCAGTCTCATATTGTTCGGTTAACGCTTTTGCAATCCGATATCGTTCTTCACGCGTTAATGCACGTAATTGCGGGTCAGTGACATTGCACACGAAAGAAGTCAGCCTTTCTAAAGGGGTTGAGCGACCCTCCCTGTAAATGACTTCTCCCGCCAATAGCGCTTGTTGCGCTTTGGATAAAGAGCCGGATGATTTTTTTGAAAAAGCTTTGTGACCAGCGAATAACCCATAACAATCCGTGTCACGCACTTGACGTAATTGCTCGAGAGTGGTTGTTTTTTTTCGGACGAGAGGTTGTAAGGCGAGTAAACCACCAGCGTTTTCTGTTAGCCGATCGGTTACGCTTTCAGCCATGGGGATTGAATCAGCGAGCCCCTTGTTTTTTTCAGGATCTGTTGAAGAAGTTTGCAGTGCTGCTTCTAATCTCTTTTGAAGCGATTTGAGGTAATTTTCTGCGGCTCTTTGACGATCCTGTAAATCCCTCATGAGTGATGCCAATGTTTGTGCCGAGCATTGTTCGAGCGTTCGGCGGTAATCACTATTTTTTAAAATCATTTGCGTTAATAGGCCGTCGGTATCCAAGGAAATCGCCAGCCACAATATTTTTTCCTTGTCTTCCTGAGATAAAGCTTTCCATTGTGCTTTATCGATGGATTTTTTCTGAACCCAAGTGAAAGCGTGGTGAAAATGGAGCGCCGTTATTTTTTTTTGGAGAAATAATTTCGCGTATAAATAATCGCAAGTGAGTTCTTGGTATTCCCAGCTATTTTCACATAACTCCGGTGTGAGATTGGGCTGCCGTGCGTAAATGATTGTACCAGGGATGGATTGTTTTTTTGAAGGTTCCTCCGGGCTTGCCATTTGCAAATGACACTCGCTGGTTACAAAAACGGTTTTTTCCCGCGGATGAGAGTAGGTTGGAGTCGCGTAAAAATAAGTTAAAGTTTGTTGATCATTTATTTCGATGGTGCATGGCGAAGTACTGCTGAAAGCCGTTTTTTGTATTGATGCAATAGGGGTCGTGAGAGGATTCGCGCAATCTTGTGGATACGTTGCAACAAGCTGATTAAATAACGATTGCTCATCCAAGTTGAGTTGATGCTGAATTTTTTCTAAATCAGTGCGATTTTCTGGATCGAGAGGATCGCCATCACCATACCAAAGTGATTCGTCGGCCATAGGTATGCCTATGTCGTGTTGATTCAAATCTCGGCACAAAGCGTGGCGGTGGATATTGGCATGAGTATCAGGAGAATAAAGAAATAATTGGTCACCTACTCGTTTTGGCGCTTGTTTGTGGAATAATATTTCCGCTTCTTCAAGAGAAAGTGAATCACCGGTTCGCTGTCGTTTTATCGCTTCTTCTTGTCGCAGTATTTCTTTGACAATATGGACTTCTAGTTGTCTCTTCGCTTCCTCGTACAGCGTTTTATTTTTTTTATGGGAGTCCCTTTTTTGCGCCATCATAATATTTTTCAGTCCATTAAAAAATCAACGCATCATCAGTATAACGCTGTTTGATTGCATGTAAAAGCAATAACTTAGATCAAAATTTGCTCGTTTTTATCTAAAATTAAAGTGCGGGTTTCGCGGTTTGCTGACCCATTTTTGCATCGTTGTGCGAGGCGCAGCGCGCCGAAGATTAGTCGAAGAGCGATGCCGCGAAATCAATAAAAAACACGACAAATGAAGCGTTGAAGCTTGAAAGGCTTGCTCGAAAACCCACGCTCTTTTTTTGATCAAAATATGTGAGAAGAAAGATTTTCTTAATATTTCCTTAAGGTTTCGAGGGTATTATAGCCGGAAGATAAAAAAGGCAAAAAATTGAACAGAGAGCGGTGAGAATTTTTCACCAAAGCCGGATTTCGCTGGTGAAAATTGGAGTAGCGGCTACTTTAAACAAGGAAATTTTTTGAGGGAAAGGGATATGCTTACAACATCAGTTCAGTTGGGCAAATTACAAACAGAGCAACAACAACGCTTCACGCAGCGGCTTCAAGCATGCAGAGTTCGGCTTTCACGACAGGGTGCCCCTAGTGTTTGTTTGGATCATCTTCTGGATGCATTAGCTATTTTCAAGAGCGCAGCAGTAATTCCCGGGCCAGAATCGCCAGAAGGTCGTCGTGACGGTGTTTCTCCAAGAGAAGTTTGCGAAGCAGGGGGTAGAGAATTACCATCAAAACAAGCGGCTGATCCTTCAGCGGGAACTGCTGATAGCGCAAGGTATCCAATAGAGAAGCTATTACCTTTCTTGGATGCATTTAGCAAAGCGACTACTATTTCAGGGTCGACTGTCACGTGCTCAATTCCGTTGCCGGAGGGTAGAACTGAAAACCTTGATGATATAGCGTATAGCATTTCAAACAGTAGTCTTCGGATTGTGATTGATAGCTTAAGAGCAACGGCACTAACCTCCCCCTCAGTTAATGTCGAGCCGTTTTGTATACAACTGGAGAAAATGGCTAATGAAATAGGAAAAATGCGAAGGGATAAAAAAACGCAGGATCAACTTGACGATATGATCTTAATGTTTCAGTGTGCGCATGCTTTTGATTTGCTTTTGAAAAAACTTGAAGAAGTGTCTTGGGATGTTGAATTATTCAAGAAAAAAAATAAAAGTTACGAGCAAATTCAACAAGAGTATCTGGAGAACAAGCAGGCGTTTGATGCTTGTAACGAAAAAATCATAAGAACAACAAGTCTTCTACTTCTAGCTGAAAGAGAGAGATGGGGCGAGGAAAGAAAAGGAAAGATCCCGAAAATTGATGCACTTAAGCAGGATCTAGGTTTTTCGGATAAAGAGACAGCCTTAAAAATGTCCGAGTTGAGACTTCGTCAATATGAGCGAGATTTGAAAATAGTTGCAGATTGCGAGGCGGTATCGCAGCGGATAGGGATATGGAGTGAACAAAAGAAAGGGTTATGGGAAGAATTGAATAAAACGGTGACGGAATTTAACTATACAACGGGAATAGCAACGAGGCCGTCGAAACCGCCAAGCTTTTTTCGTCGGCATCGTGGATTGTTTTCAAGTATTTTTTCATTGATAGCTGGGACATCTATTGCTGTAGTAGGAATTCTTACGGTGGCTGCTGGCTTTCTTTTTCCACTGGCCGCTCTTCCGTTATGGGTAGTGGGTAGTTCTTTAATGATTTTAGGTGCGGGTGTGGTTACTGTCGGAGTAGTGGCTGGAGGAGGCATAGGAACGGTAGATTATTTGATCGATAGGAAAACTAAACGAGTAAAGCGGATTGAGTCGATTGAGCAAGAAGAGCCGATGGATCCAGTAGGGTTGCCAATAATTCGACCTGTTAGTGTGAATGAACAAGTTGCGAGTGTAGAAAATATTAAGAAATCGCGCGCCAAGAGTGAAATTCCGCAATTTTCTGCTCTATCTGTAAGCACAGCGGACAGATCGCTTTTAAAGCGTGTTGCTGATTCGGAATTACCATTTTTAGGGTGCCAACCAGGCCTAAGCGTAGACTTATCAATTCCCATAGCGAAACAAATGCCAATTCGACCGAAATCGGTACCTCCAGAAGATTCCTTACCGGATCATCGGATTCCTCTGCAAGTTAGAGGCAGTGTTTCCGCGCCCGCAGCGTTACAAAGGGCTGTTGACATTGGAGCAGAAAAATCGCCTCACCCAGCAAGCAGCGAAGCAGCTAACGCCTTGTCTGTGATGCTTGGAACTGACGGAGGCGTAGAAGGAATGAGCTCTAGCGGTAGGAGAAGTCCAACAGGATCGGAGCATTCAAGTTCGGATGCGTCAGGTTCTTTGCCGCTGACGGTTCCCTCATCGCCGACCGCAGCCTCTCCTGGCAGGCAATATTCTTTATCAGGCAGCGGCGGATCATCGGCGCAAATGACTGCAATGTTCCAGGATGATGCTATTGATAAAGGGATATCGCTGAAGCCAAAGCCTGATGGCGTTCAATCTAGAGGACTAGTGCCATCATTGCTATTTAAGCCAGCAGAAGTTAGACAATCACCAGATCAGGCTGAAGCCGAATCGCCAACCCACAGTCAACAATCCTCTCCTCGATGTCCAACTGCTACACCTGTAGCAGCATTAGCAGGTTGACGGTATTGAAGCGTTATTGTTTTTCCAGTGATACATCGATCGAACGATCTTTTTTATTAACATCAGTTTTGGATAAGAAATAAAAAAACAATGTTTGAGGCGGGATGGTTATTTTTAATTCCGGTATTTGTAGGGGCACCCCTTGTGGGTGCCCAAAATTGCGAGAGCTTTCGAGATTGGGCGCCCCTACGAATTCATCACACGGAGCAACAATTGCGTTAATATAAAATCCCGTTCTCTTACCCAAAATTCAGGCTAATCTAAATTTTCTCGATTAATGTTTAATTGCTGCAATTTTTTGGGCGGTCATAAAGGCCGCCCCCTGATAAGTTACTAAATTTGCGGGGCGTATTTCGATCGCTAAATCTGGTATCCCAGCCCGAGCGAGAATTCATTCAAATGCACATGTTTTGCTTTAAATGGGTCGATGGTGTTTCCGCTCATGGTGTCATTGTGTCCCGTTTCGATTTCCCCGATATCTCGGAAATGATAGGCTAAA
>MGXI01000067.1 GCA_001801315.1 Gammaproteobacteria bacterium GWF2_41_13
TGTTTTGCAAAAAATACAATATTAATCAATAAACGAGGAAAAGATGAATAAGCAAATAAATGCTAACGATGTTTCAAAACGTCAAGCTAAAAGTATGGCCAATCAGCAAGGCTTCGCTACAGCAGAAGAAAAAGATCGAGCAAAAAAAGAATTATTACTTGATCTTCACACGAGCTCTTTAGGAAGTGCGGCGCTAACTATCCAGAATATATTTCATTCAGATGACTTGGATTTGGCGAAGTTAATGGCTGAATTAGGAAGGCAACAGACAAGCATCAATAAAGGCAATCCATATTTGCTGGAATCGATGCTCATCAATCAAATGCAGGTGCTACAAGCCATGTTCACCTGTGCCGCAACTCAAACAAGTCGTAGCACGATGTTTTCACAGATGCAGGCCTATGCTGACATTGCAATCAAAGTAAATAACGCCTGCCGAAAAACAATTTTAGCAATCAACCAGCTAAAAAACCCAGCCCCCGCGACTTTCATCAAGCAGCAAAACAATGCAGTCAATCAGCAGGTCAATAATGACCAGCCGGCTTCTGAAAAAAATAAAAAACCTGCAAACGAATTATTAATCGAGGAAAAAAGAAATGAGACACTGGACTTTAGAAGAACGACAGAAACAATCCCAGCTCATCCAGCAATGGAAACCGTGGAGGTTGGCAGGCGTAAAGACACCTGAAGGAAAAGCCATCAGTAAAATGAATGCCTATAAACATGGCGGTCGTTCAGTCGAGATAAAAACCGCGTTGAAACTGATCGCAGAGTATAAGCGAAACTTGAGAGGGCTTTGTTGATCTAACCAGGTGTGATCGTTGTGTGCTTTTTGGTTGAATGACATGAATTAAAATTTGTTAACTTCTATTAGCATGGCATAAAATAACCCCTAAGTTTTACTGACCCCTTTAAACAGCATGTTAATAAAATCTTGATATTTTCCGCTATGAATCTTGTACTGATTTAGTCATCACACACATCTTATATTCTTACAATAATACTGACTCTGCTATACTCTGCAACCATAAAAAAGTAATAGGCGAATTATATGTACCGATACCCAGATATAGATGACATGAATTTTTCAACTCGAATTTATACGCCCGATTGGGATGATGGCGGATTGGAATATGTTTATTTGGAAGATTGTATTCACCATATTCCAGAACGCTCAAGAGAGGTATTGCTTGATGCGGGCTGTGGCTATGGGAAACAATTGCCAAAGCTTGCTCCTTACTTCAAAAAAATTGTCGCAATTGACCCTGATAAAAACCGACTCGAAAAAGCCAAGCTATTGGCGCAAGAGCAATTAAGTCAAGCGGCTTGTCGGTTTGAGTTTCTCACAACTGCTATTCAGGATTTCAATCCAACATATAAATTTGACTGCGTCTTTTGCAGCCAAATTCTCCAGCATGTTCATACACTCGATGCTGTTAATATGCTTAATAAGTTTCATGATATTTTGGAGAGTCGAGGACATCTCATTTTATTAACGACAAATTGTCTCGAACGAGAGGACGTTTTTTTAAAAGTAGATTGCACGACTAACGAGCATATTCCTCTTAATGAAGAAAGCTATAATGAATGCACTTTGGTGAATAATCATTATTTACCCACCCATCTATTTACCGAAAAAACTTTACGAGAAATGCTTATTCAAGCAAATTTTGATCTGATCTTTATCAAAAAATTTAATGGATATCCCAAAATCAAAGGGGATAACTTTATTTTTGCCCGGGCATTATGACGCTAAACTATTTCTTTCACTGATTTATCCCGTATGGGGATTGTTAATAAAGCCGCAATAATCATAGAGGCGCCCGCTAAAACCAATAAAATAACAGCATCGCCTTTTAGTAGCACTCGTAAGATATAGCCAGCAAAAAAGCTGACGAAAATTTGAGGCAAGCAGATAGAAACATTGAATAACCCCATATAGACGCCCAAACCTTCAGCCGGCAGAGCATTAGCAATCATGGCAAAAGGAATACAATTAAAACTTGCCCAAGCGATTCCAAACCCAATCATCGCAATAAGCAAAATGGCTGCTTGATGAATGAACAAAAGGCTGATGAGCGATGCGCCGCCAATCATGAGCGAAATAATATGCACAACTTTTCGGGTGATTTTTTTCGATAAGAATGGGATGCAGTACGCATAAATGATATTGATCGTCATATAAACAGCGCAAGCGAGCCCATTGAGTACAACACTTTTTTCAAGCAGCTGATGAGAGAGAACATTCGATAAACCTGGATTTATCGCTACTGGTAGATGGTAAATGCTCTGCTCGATTGCCGGTGTAAAATAGACGATAAAGCAAAAGGTACCCAACCAAGTAAAAAACTGAACAATGGAAACTTGTAACATGATTTTAGGAATTAACATGAAGGATGATGTGATTTTCTTCAGTCCTATTGATGAAGTATGAAATAAGCGTTCCTTTAAAACACCCGATTGCTTTGGTAAATACTGCCTTGTCTTCAACGTTGTCCAGCCGACCGTTATCATCAAAGCCACAGCAGCTATGTAAAATGCCAATTTAATCTCAAAAGGAACGCCGACAGTTATCGAAGTCCCGTTTTTAAAAATATGAAGCAATAACCACGGAAGAGAAGATGAAAAAGCCGCTCCTATTCCTATCAATACGGCTTGAGTGGCATAGGCTTTGGTATGCTCTTGTGCCGGCACGATATCTGCAATGAGAGCACGGAATGGTTGTAATGCTGCATTGATAGCGGCGGTGAAAATACAGAAAAACAGGATGGAGAATTTAAGCGAGGGGGCGTTGGGTAGCGCAAAAATAAAAATGGCAGCGACTAGCGATCCGAAGAAAATATAAGGTAATCGTTTCCCAAAACTCGTATGGGTTTTGTCGCTCAAGTACCCAATCAGTAACGGGGCAACCAATCCCAATATTGAAGGAATCAGCCATAAATAACCTAGATCGCTTTCTTGAGCGCCAAAAAATGCGTAAATCCCACTCATATTAGCCAGCAATAACTGCCAGGCGAATAAAATACCAAATGTACCCAAATTTAAGTTAATCATCTGCTTGAAATTAAGCGTTCTTTTTGATGAAAACATGTTTTTCTATCTCCTGAAATAATTAAATTTATTGCTGCAAGCTTCCTTTTTTAGTTATTTTTAAAACGAATACATCCGCTAATAATACTACTGGCACTGGGGAAAATAGCATTGTTATTTGTTTTGCAGGATGAAAACCGGACATCTTCTTTAGGTAGATTTTCTGTTGAACGAATATGATTATGCTTTTCTTCGCGATAATGGAAATAGTCTAGCGCCACGTGGTTACAGAAACTATCAATAGGCGTATGTTCGATAATATGGTTTTTTGCAATTCTGTTTCGAAAAGCTTGTATTAAAGTTTGTATTTCTGGCATTGAGCTCAGCACGCTTGGTACGTTTTGATTGATCGGTATTGTTTCAAGCAAATTTGGATATTGCAGGGAATAATAAGCAGGATATGTTTGTGTAAATGAAAAGCAATGTGAGCACATGAAAATCGGAAGATAATCTTTCAATTTATAGTCATTTAAATATATTTTTTGTAATGCCGAAATAGGCGCTGCGGTATCATCCGTGGCTACGGTGAGACAGGGCAATACACCAGAGCCAATAAGGATCAGCTGTTTAACCATATAGGCAATATAAAGATTCGGCTTAACGTTTTTATCCATGACATGATGAATAAAGTTTTCCCAAATAAGTTCGAACGTATTTTTATGTCGCCAGTAGGTCGAATCTCTCCATGCTTCTTTTAGTAGGTAATCGTAAAGATTTTTCCATGCGGGGTCTTTCGTTGCTGTTTCAAACCAGATGTCCGGGAAAAAGAGCATTTCGCTATACCAGGGCGTACCAAAGTCTTTGCTGTTAGCTATTTCAACAAAAACCTTCCATTGTTCAGAGTAATTTTTTGGGGTGTGGGCCGTCATGCCATATTTTTTTCGTAAAATCTTATGCCCAACGATATTGGTTGTTTTTGGCAACAAATAAATTGTTCTTGCACCAGAAACCAAACTCCACACCCACTTTACATAATAAATTTCTTCCGCATCAAACTGGTTCCATAGCCCAATGAAAAAACCAGGGCGAAGCACATGCCCAGAAATAATTCGATCCGGCATTTCATAAAACATTTCGGCCGTGTTTTTCAGCATTAAAATCGCCGGAAGATCGCGGCGTTTTAATTTTGATCGAAACTCATCTGCGATGTGATTTGAGGAAAGTGGTTCAACTGTCCCTTTTTGTGTCGGGAAATAGATCTCTCCTTCATGCGCGATTTTTGCGCCGAAAGGATAGCGCACTTTAAAGAGAGGATATTTTTTGCCGGGATCTAACTTGTCGATTGTTTTGGATAGCTCCGGATTAACTTTCGCGACTTCTTTGCGAACATTCTTCCAATAAACTATTTCTGCTATTGCTTTACATCCAATGTTCATAATGCGCTCCTTGCAATTAGTGGTTAACAAAAGCGACTTTAAAATTCCAGTTAAAAATTTTAACACAAATTTTTCACCAGTTAATAACTTTTTGTTTTGCTGGGTAACAATTTCGCAGAGTCGCTGGTTTAATTATGCCCACTTGACAGAAGTTATCGATAAAGATAACGGGGTGAACTTAAAATATTTGAGGGCACAAGCCTCAGGCATAAAGAATAATAATAAACGGACTTGAGTAGTGTCCTCGCTAACAAGCGGGGATGACATGGAAAAAGACAATAGCATCCAAAAATGCTATGGCGGATTTTGCCAGCATAATGTGCAAGACGCCTATATAAACGAAATTCTGCGCGCGATTAAACCCATCAGAAATGATCTATTTTTCTTAAAAAGTTCAGAAAAGCATGATTTAGCGCTAACTAAAAGATTTCTCGCCGAATTAAACGCGGGTATGCAAATTCGCGTTGTAAGCAACGATAACAAAGCAACCAATAACAACAACGAAAAAAACCAGGAAGCGAATCAAAAGCAAAAATGACGGCAGTTCACACTAAGTTTGCCTGTTGTAATTCCAACGGCAGGCAAGCATTTTTTATATTTACCATCATCACAAGGAAAAAAGTTATGTTGATATTATCGCGCCGCTTAGGCGAAAGCCTAATCATTGGCGACAAAGAAGTCACGGTTACGATTTTGTCGATCAAAGGAAACAATGTCCGAATCGGCATCGAGGCACCGAAGGAAGTGTCCGTACACCGCGAAGAAATTTACAAAAAAATTCAAGAAGCACTCGAGGCGAATGACGAGGAGATTCAGAAAAATGACGACTGATTTTCTCGAAACGCTCGACCTTGAAATGATCGCGCAAGCGGTTCAAGGCAAAAGATTGAATGACGCTTATGAGCTCGGCAAACGTTATTACGAGCAAAATTTGTATCGCCTGGCGCGAAAAATCTTAGGTCTTGTTACACGCACGGGTCAACATGTCGAAGCCCATAATCTCTCGATGACCATTCAAAAAACCATGCAAGAGGATGAAGAAAACACTCGTATTCTCGATGCGGCTATCAATGAAATTCAAAGCGGAGGTTTTAAACAATGAATCATCCTAACGACGCTATTCCCAAAATGCTTTTCGATAAAGTTGAAATTGGCGATATGAATGCGACCTATGAATTGGCTGAGGTTTTATTCAAACAGCAACGCTATAATTTCGCTCGCATTTTATTTCTGTGCGCAAAGCAGCATGGCATCGGTAAAGCCAACGATCGCCTGGCTGAAATTGAACGATTAATTTATGTCTATCCGACAAAACAAACGGATGGAACAAGAACGCAAGAGGATTAAGCCTATGTTGAATTATCAATCAGCAGCAAGCACACAGAATCAATCTGCTCTTCAGTCGATTGACACCAATTTGAAATTCATTGAAGAACTGGCGTTGCAATATATTCATCAAACGTCATTACCTAAAGCTCAGCTGATGATGATCGGCCGTACAGCGCTTGTTCGGGCAATAGAGCATTTCAACATCGATCGGGGGCTGACTTTTGACGCTCATGCGACTTGGTGGATCAAGCAATCGATTGAAAAAGAAATACTAGTTAAACAAATTGGCAGCATCACACCTCATTCTGAGGGCTAACAACAACGTTTCTGACTAATAACGTGATGTTGCCGCCTCTTGTAACGATTGTTTTAGGGCATTTAAATCTCGCGTACAAATTAAAAATCGATCAAAGCTTTTACCTTGATACCAAAAAAATCAGCCAGCTTTTTGAGTTGAAGCACAGAGGGATTTGCGTTTCCGTACTCGAGGCGGTAAAGATAATGTTTTGAGATTTCAGCTTCCCGAGCAAAAACATCCCGATTGAGCCCACGCGCTTCTCTCAGTTTTTGTATTTTCAATCCAAGCTTAAGCAAGTCGTTATGCTTAACTTTATTGATCTTTGACAATTCAGCATCCTCAATCGAGTACAAACTGATTGAAGTTTACTGAGTAGAGCGGCATAATAATGTACTCTATTAAGTACTATCTATGGGATTCGATTTATGATGAAAATCATGCCTTTAATTTTATGCGTATTTATTTTGGCCGCATGCGCCACCCCATATCAACCGATGGGCTATCGAGGCGGTTATAGCAACATGCAATTGAGCGACGACATATACAAAGTAACTTTTGCTGGGAATGGGTTCTCGAGTCGAGAATACGTTAATGATCTTCTTTTATATCGCTGCGCTGAATTGGCAAACGAAAATAGATATGATTATTTCTTAATGCTAAACGACTCTGAAAATAAAACCGAGAGCCAATATACAACACCTTCAACAATTTCTTCACAAAGCACAGGATTTTCCAGCGGCAGCTTTTCCGGCAACACTTATAGTGGATCTAATTATGAAAATACAAACGCGGTTATTCAGAATGGACAAACGTATAACATCAGCAAATATGATGGGGCGGTGATAATAAAATTACTACATGATAATAAAAAAGAACCTTTTGCGTTCAAAGCTCAAACGATTCTTAATCAAATATCGGTGAGTCGCCCATGGATGTAATGAACTCACGCAAAACAAAAATGGTGACTTATGAATAGAAAAAAATATGTTTATGCAATATTACTGTTTTTTGTAATATCAGCGATGTGGTGGTATAAACAATATAGTGCGAAATCGAAAGCAACCAAAACAGCTATTTGTCTTCAGTTATCTTCTATAAATTATCTAAACGCTTGGGCAATCGCATGCGCACAACAAGCAAAAAATATTGAAATGAATTTAGCTAGTTGCGCTAATTTGGCCGAAGCCCAAGAAAACTATGATAAAACGATTATGCAAAAACCCCAGGCACACGCCTTGTATCTGATAGCGATAGCACAATGTAAAAGCATATACGGGACTCCGGATAGCAGCCCTACTTGCGGATTACTCGGCCTCGTGGCAGATAATCTTACGGGTGCATTTAATGCCGCTAATGCTCTTTGCTTAAAGCATGATGCCTAATATACTCATAGCGTCTTGTTTATAAGCACTGATTAAAAGAAGAATATTGACAATCAGGAGGTAACATAATGAAAAAGATTATTAGCACGATGTTAATAATTGCTGCTTTTTTGCCAGTCATGCTTTTTGCAAGGGGTTTATCTTACGCTCACTCTTATGGTGGTTTAAGAAACACTGGAGGCGTTCATTATGTGCGCCCTTACACAAGACGGGACGGTACTCAAGTGCAAGGACATTTATCCGGAAATCCTAACTCAGGAGTTCACTGCAAAGATAATGTTTGCAGCTAAGAGAGCGGAATAAAATTCATGTTTCTTAAAACACCGCTGACAGTTTTTGCTTTATTGCTCCTTTTAATTGGGTGTGGCGGCGGTAGCAGCAACAATTTAGAGAGCGCTGATGTGAGCCCAAATAATGGCGAATCACAATGTGCTGAGCCACAAAATCCTTATATCGAAGGAACTGGACACTATGCTGGCTTTGAATGGGCGATGAATAACGGCGGCGCTTGTGATGGGAACTCAGAATCATTTAATGAAGGATGCCAGGAATATTTTCAACAAGAGGACGACTATAGCAAATGCGTCGACAGTGATGATGATGGCAATGATAACGATAGTGATGAGTAATTGATTTTTAGAAAATCGAGCCGAACAACGGGCTCAAAAGAGAGAGCAAGAAGGAGATTATATGAAAAAAATAATTTTACTTATCAGCTTATATGGAATGCTGTTTAGTAATTGTGCTTTCGCAAAAACCACAGCGCCAGCCTCTAACCAAAGAGGCAACAGCTGCACCTCGGTAGAGTCCTGTTTACCATTAGCGAACGCTGGTAACTCTGAGGCTCAACTAAAACTTGGAGAAGTTTATCTGCAAGCGATGCAGGCGAACAAAATAACTCCTACGGATGAAAATTTAAATAACATTTACTCCTGGTTTAAAAAACCGGCAACTGAAGGTTTTGCAAAAGCTCAATTCCATTTGGGAATGTATTACTTTGGTATCGCAAATCGAGCGAATGCTTGTGAGGAAACTATGGAGGCTTTACCTAAGGTTCCTAAAGAACAGCGACGAGTTATTATAGGCGCAATTCAGTCTGTATTTAATTCCTCGACGCATTATGATTTATATAATCCGCAAGATATTGCGACTATATGCCTTAACCAGAAAGCAAAAAATTTAATACTTGCTTATTATTATGACAATGCTTTTAATTGGTTTTTAAAGGCTGCCAATCAAAATGACAGCGATGCTCAAGTCAATCTGGCTATGATGTATTCTAATGGCGTTGGGGTTGATCAAGATAATGCTAAGGCCGTTCGGTGGTTTGTAAGAGCGGCCGACTTAGGGAATGATGACGCCGAATCAAATCTGGGAGCTATGTATGCTAGTGGCAGATATTTCACTCAAAATTATAACATGGCATTTTATTGGTTCAACAAATCTGCCGAGCATGGGAATCCTCAGGGGCAAGCGCAATTAGCAACCTTATATGATCAAGGATTAGGTATTCCTAAGGATAAAAACCAAGCTCTCAAGTGGTATAAAGCATCTGCTCAACAAGGAATGCCTGATTCTCAGGCTACAGTTGGAGTAATGCTGGCAATTAGCGATAACCAGAGCCTTCCAACCTTAATGGAAGCGTATGCATGGCTAAATGTAGCTATCGCCCAAAATAATGATGATTCTCAAGGGCTGGATTATACAGAGATCAAAAAACTGAGGGATGATATTTATTCGCAATTTACGGAAGCGCAAAAAAAACAAGCTGACGAATTATCCCATAAATATTGGCAGCGATATGTTTTAGGGCAGAAAATTTCTTAATTCATTCAATGAGGAATAATCTATGTGGCGAACAATCATCTTTGCTTTAGTGTTATTAACCTGTCTGTTGCATGAGGCGTACGCTTGTGAATTTGACACGGACTGCCAACCTGGCAGTTCATGTGTTAAGGCGGGTGGGGGAATTTATGGGGTTTGTTTAGGAGGAATGGATCCGGGGAATTCAAATGATGAGCAACCTGTCTCCTCCTCAACTGATGTAAATGAAACTTATGGGAACACTTGTGAGTTTGATACAGATTGTGGACCGGGTTCGGTTTGTGCAAAAGGGTCAGGGGATATAAATGGCGTTTGTGTTTCCAGCGGGTAAATATGTTTCATTATAGAATTTACGAATCGGGTCGATGATTCAAGTTAAATTGATTTTGTAACGAATCACGACTTAAATGTTGTCGTTTGATTCCGATCTTTCTACGGCGTATTGCAGAACCCAAGGCGTCGCCGTTTCAGTCGCTTCAAACGCTAGGTAATACCTTATATCAATGGCGAGAAGAGATCGCCAGAATGTGGCGGTTTACTAAGAGCAATGGTATCACAAAGGGCTTTCATCGAAAGATGAAGCTTATTCAAAGACGCGCTTATGGATTTAAAAAATTTCCACGACCACGATTTACCTAAATATTACCTAAATTCAAAAATTGCCGCCGGGGCTGGTTGTTAACTCATTGATAAATCTGGCGCTCCCTAGGGGATTCGAACCCCTGTTATCGCCGTGAGAGGGCGACGTCCTAGGCCTCTAGACGAAGGGAGCCTTAAT
>MGXI01000068.1 GCA_001801315.1 Gammaproteobacteria bacterium GWF2_41_13
TACAAAACGCGATAGCTTTGCGCTGTAATGATCTCTCTCTAATGATTTTCACATAAGCGGTAATATTATTTGTGGAAAGCACACGATTCACTAGTTCAAACAAATAAACTTCACCACCCACTTCTTCAAGTTGATTGGTTTTTTTCATCTCCTCTGTAAGCGTTAAAACCTCCACCAAATTATTGGCATCTAGAAAATTTCTCAACGATCGAAAAATAATCTGATGTCGCTTTTCATAAAAATCACTTATTTCAACTTGATTTTTTATATCGCCCCATTTGGAATTATCTGCCAACAAACAACTAAGCAACATTTGCTCAGCATCCATTGACCGCAATGAAAGTCTACTCATTGTAAATTACCTTGCTGCGTCAATTTTCTTGAGTCCAACCACTCTTCAACTTCGTGTGCAATCCATCCAACAGCCCTTATCGAAAGCCTATGACGTCGCGGGAATTCTCCTCGTTTTTCCAACCTCCATAAGGTCGATGAACTTAAGCCGGTAACTTTTTTTAATTCATTCAGTCGAAGATAGCTATTTTTCATTTTTCACCTCGAAATTTCAAATAATTAAATTAATGTTAAATTGATTGTTATCAATACGTTATACAAGACAGTAAATCACGCCATGAGAAGCCTTTAAAAAGGAGCAAACAAGGATCGGATATGGCGATTAAAATAATGGGTGTGATCCCCAAATGTCAGGGGATGTCTTTGACTCTTAAATATATCGGAGATTGATATCAGATTATTTTTTCATGATGAGTTTTCCTCTTTTTATTAGTTCTTTTTATTTTGTACCAGATAAATGCTCGCTCTTTGGCATTTCTTGCTTTATGGGCTAATGGGTTTATAAGTTCGATGCGTTTTTTAGATTTTGTTTTCAGGAATGAGTGAAAATTCCTGTTTGCGGGGGATTTTCCATCGTTATAAATTTAATTCGTTCATTGTTTGAATGGTGGTTTTTTATGTGTGAACGGATGGATGAACGGAGGGTGGCAGCACTACTTTTATTCGATTATATTTTATCCCTCAGGCGAGGCGCAGTGCTGCCAATTGTTTGGTGGTATTTCAACGATAATTTTGATTTGACGCTTTGTTTAATCCACCAGGTTGCATAAGTCGAAAATCGAAACCCTCGTTCTGGATCGTATTTTTCTACTGCTCGAATAAGTCCGATATTGCCTTCTTCGATCAGATCGAGAAACTTGAGACCTCGATGACGGTATTGTTTGGCAATTTTAACGACTAACCTCAAATTGGATTCGATCATTTTATTCCGGGTTGCTTTATCACCTTTTTGCGCTAAGCGACTGTAATAAATTTCTTCCTAGGCCATCAGAAGCGGCGTATGACCAATTTCTCGAAGATAAATTTGAGTGAGATCGCGCTCTTTTATCGATTGATCGGTAAGTGAAAAACACCTATTCAATGCGGTTTGATAATCTATCATAAATTATTTCTCTTCTTTGGCCGGTTCCTTTACTGTTTGTTCTCGCTTTTCCGTTTTATCGTCTATGAGATGACTTGCAAACAGACAATTAATTTCATCCAGGAGGAGTTTTGCTTCTTTATTCCCATTGCCATGTTCACTAACGATGAAAAAACAGAGTCTTGCAAGGTGATAATCTTTTCGTCGAAAGAGAATATTGCCTAATTCAAAAGTCGCATCCATGTCGCTCAGCGCGACTTTATCTAAGAGTTCCTTTGGAATTTCATTACTAGGCGTGTTCGTATCACTCAGAGCAACTTTGTCTAAAAGTTCTCTTGAAATTTTATCGTTAAGATTGTTCATGTTATTTATCCTTCTTGTTCCGTTTTATGCGAATAAATCAATCGATCAATGTCGGCTAATCTTTCTGTCGCCTTTTGGTCACCCTGCTTGCTGGCGAGTCTAAATAGGCTCGTGGCAAAACCGTAACGTTGTTGTTGATAAAAGATTTCTCCGAGCTCGACAGTTGCAGGGATATCCCCGCAAGAAACTTTGCAAAGCAGCACCGGATCGATGGCCTCATTAAAGCTATTCATCATCGTCATCTTCCTGCGTTTGAGCCGATTCATCTCTTTCATAAGGTGCATTTTCTAGTGCGCCTTGAATCCGCCTAAATACTTCCTCGCGGTGGACCGATACATTTTTCGGAGCCTCAATACCAATACGAATTTGATTGCCTTTCTGGCTTAAAATCGTAATCGTGATTTCTTGATTACCTATAATTAAACTTTCCCCGATTCTTCTGGTTAAAATTAGCATCGCACCTCTCCCTGAGTTTCCTCATTACTTGATAAAAAAGACCTGTCTGTTGCATCGATTACAACAGGCAGGCTTAGCTTGAACTAACGTCCTTTTTGCTTATTGTTCGCTTCCTGTCTTGATGCTTCGTTGTTATTAAATTCTTGAATTTCATTGAGACTATGTATAAGAAAAGCCGATTCCTCTCTTAAGTATGTTTTGTCAACAAAACATACTTCCCGCAAAACGACAACTTTGTTGAATAGACAAAGCCGCTTTCTCATGAAGCACCGTGAATCGAGATGACCCAATTAAGCCTTCTAACGTCGACAGAAATGTTTCTGAAACAGAGTCATTTGCTAAAATATCGACAAACGCCACATCAAAATCTTTTCCATTTACTGTAGTGTTTTTCGTAGCAACGGCAAGAAACAACGTTTCTCTTGCATGCTGGCTCATTTCGCACTGTGTAAAATCCACATCAATGATTTTTTGCCCAAGCGCATCAGCTAAGCTCTCTGCCATGTTGTCGTCAAGATAGCCTCGAAGCGTTAAACGGATAATTTTGCATTCGGATCTTCCCAATGCAGCAATTAATCCTTTCGCCCCAGAACAACGCTCGAACGGAATAGGTAATCTAGACTGAGAAAACAGGCAACAGTGACCATTTTGCTCAATAGGGGCCGGCTGCATATTTAACGTTAAATCAGAAATTTCAGTTTGATGGAGAGTTAACAAATGGGCTATCTTGGATAAACTATTCGCATGAAACTGATCATTATAATTAACATAACACTCAATAATATTTCCGCTTTGACAAAAAAATTGCTCCATTTTTTGGCCTACATCTTCCTGCCTATTCAAACCAGAATCACTCTCAAATAAAGTGATAATTAATTTTGACTTGCTCGACGCACACGACTGTGTCGAAATTTTTATTTTCATATACACTCCTGCTTTAATTAAACTTAATTCACTTCTGCAAAACATAGCAGAACCATTAATATTTTCCCGATTTTTAAAATCGAGAAAACACTAAATTTTCTCTCCACAAATCTTGTTATAAACAAATAGGGTGCCGAGCGCTACCACAGCAAATACACACAAAACGATCACACTTCCAAAAACCTGCAAAATGGCTCCGCCTATCGCTGGCCCAATAGCTTTACCAAAATATTGGAATCCCATCGCGCCAAAATAAGCACCCCGCAATTTCAATGGTGCGATACGATCGATAAACAAACCACCAATTGAAAAAATAAATATTTCTCCTATCGTAAAAATGACCTGACTGACAACATAAGAAGCTGCATGTGTTCCTGAAAAAGCAGCACCTGCCGTACCCAAGGCTAAAAATACACAGCCTACTCGCATCAGTGATGGAAGTGTCAACCTGTCCAGAAAGTAATGAGTAAGCGGTATTTGCAAACAAATAACCGTCGCAGCATTCGTCGCTAAAATAATCGCAAACAAATGAGCATTCCCAAAGCGTTGCACCATAATTTGACCCAGCGTGGATTCCTGCTGAACATAGACCAAGTAAGCAAAAATACCGCCCAAAATAAAATATTTTAATGATCGATCCAGTAGCATCGTCTTAGCAGACTCTGTGAACGTAACTATTTCAGCAGAAACCCGTTTTATTGATTGGGATGTTTTCCTCATCACGACCATGAGCAATGCAAGATAAACAAAGCTCATTACTCCTGTAAAATAAAACCCAAGAAATGTGCCAGAAAATCCAATAAGAGAACCTAAAATAGGGCCGATTGCACTACCGACGTTTGCTGCGGTATACCGCAAATTAAAAGCAGGTAGCTGTTGACCTGCAACCACTAAATCCGCCAACAGCGCTTGAGTTAATGTTTCCGCCCAAATACGACTCAATCCAGCAAATAAATTTAATAAACAAAACACGGCGGCAATCGTCCAGCGGGAATGAATAAAATAGGCCGCTAATCCAAACAAAAAAAACGTTAGTGCATAAAAAAACAGTGAGGTCTCTAATATCGTACGGCGACCATATCTATCGGATAAAACACCGCCAAAAAAACCACCTATAGTATAAGAGAGATAAGACACCCCAACAATTACGCCTGTAACTGACAAACTGATTCCAACTTTAAAATGTAGGAAAATGGCCAGAAAAGGGATAGTCATCGATGTCCCAATCCGCAATAAAAGGACACCTGAAATAATCGTCCATAATAATGGGTTTAACTTGTAGTCACTAATTTTCATGCGTTTTTTCTATCTGTAAAAAATCAACTCTTGTCACGAATTATGGTAAATAAATCGTTAATCTCATGAATTCGTTTTATATCTAATAAAATACTATTTACCTTGCTCGCCAATAATTCTATCGTCAAAAAGTAGATGTGCCCATTTTTTGCCAAACCAACCCGATCCCCTGACTGAATCGCTGCGCGATGACCAAAGTATGTAGGCAGCCTTAACACTCTTTCCAATTGATTAAATTGCTCGAAAACCCCTTCCTGGGTTGAATAAGGCGTTAAAAAAGCAAAAGCTGATTGACGTTTCGGTTTTAACTCTTGCTGATAGTTAGCTCCCTGCAACATTTTTGCATAGGCCGGAACTAGATCAATACCATAAGCCTTGTTAAGCATATGGGCTCTATTACCACCGACCCGAGCACCAATCTCAAGTAATTTAGGTCCTGACGGAGTCAAAACAAATTCAACATGTGCCAATGAACTTTTTATATCTAGCGCTATCACACCATCCATAGCTATTTTTTTAGCTGCCTCCTGATCTGGACCGCTTAAGAGGGACGGAGTCACGCGCGCGTAGTGATGAAAATCATCAATCCCCATATCTCTAGCAGTAAAAACATCCACGATGGGTGTTGTATAAACATGCCCTTCTTTGTCAACCAAGCAATCAATGGAATGAACAGAGCCCTGAAGAAATTCTTCCGCCTGCAAAGGGATTTCATTCACACTTATAGGCGCTCTTTTATGGTATTCATTTATCTTATTTATTGTCTGAAAGTAACATGATGCAGCTTCGCCTTTATCCCGTACAAGATCCACAAACATACTGCCATATAAATTAGATGGTTTAACAACAATGGGTAATCCGACTTTGTTTATAAATGCTTCAAGATCCATCGCATTGCTAATTAAAGCATGATGAACGATCGCCGAATCGCCCATGTTTTTTTTGAATAAAGTGCGCATCCTGTTTTTGCTGAGACTATTCTCTGCCGCTTTTATTGATATTCCTTGAAAACCATATTTTTCTGCAACCATTGCCGTAGGTTTAACGTAAAACTCTCGCATGTTTAGCAAACACACAATGGTATAATTTTCTTCTATCGTCGCAATAATATCGAATAAATCACCTATATCATTTTTAAAATCAAAATGCTCTATCAGCTCGAATCGGCTTAGATCACCGACTTTTTTCGCATTGTTTTTGTCGAGAATAATTCCAAGTTTAATATTGTTTTTATAAAACCATTCATATTCGCCTTCCCGAACATTTCCCATGAATAAAACAATTTTAGTCTTACCATCTTTTTTATCATTCATACATCACCCATCGTTTTATATTATCATTAACCATTATGGTATCGTGCCATTCAAAATATTTTTACTCACCTGTATAATTTTTTCCGCGGCAACCGCTATATCCTTTTCAGAAACATCCAAATGGGAAACCGCTCTTACCGTGTACTGACTCCATGGGTATAGCAATACCCCTTCGTTTCTACACAAATCAACAAAGTGAGATGACTCTAAATTAAGTTTTTTGGTGCTCAACATAACCATGTTCGTTTCAACGACTTGCAAATCAATATCGAAATAATCTTCTGCGCCAAGCAACACCGCTAAAAGTCTTGCGTTCCGATGGTCAACCTCAAGTCGTTGCACATTGTTTTGTATTGCATACATCGCCGCCGCCGCCATAAATCCAGATTGATGTAACGCGCCTCCATACCACTTTCTATATTTCGCTGCTTTTTGGATCAACGACCGGCTCCCCATCAAAATCGAACCAAATGGAGCCCCTAGCCCTTTGGAAAAGGATGTAGATATGCTGTCTGTATATTTTGCATATTCTCGAGGCGAAATTTTTGTTGCGATACAAGCATTAAGAAATCTTTCTCCATCCATATGGACTGGCAATCCTTTCATTCCAGCATAGGTAAAAATCTTTTTCAAATTTTCTAAAGGGAAAATACGACCCCCATATCCATTAATAGTATTTTCTAGGCAAAGTAATGTTGCACGATTAAATAATTCTCCACGATACTTGCCAGTTATTGCCTCTTCTATGTCCTCAGGGGTTAGAATACCTCCTTCAGCATCACACAGATTAAGTAAAACTTTTCCCAGATCGGTCGAGGGACCAGCCTGAAAATAATTAATATGATAACTTCTATCCAAAACGATTTCGTCCCCCGGCTGCGTGTAACAACGAATAGCGATCTGGTCACTCATCGTTCCAGATGTCATCAATAATGCAGATTCTTTACCAAAAAGATCGGCACAATATGCTTCAAGCTCAATCGTCGTTTTATCATCTCCATATCCATGATCCCCCACTTTGGCAGTGTAAATTGCTTCTCGCATTTCAGGAGATGGAGAAGTAACCGTATCGCTTCTTAAATCAATAATTTTATCTATATTAGTCATATCAACCTCCTGCAATCGGCGGCATAATTATCATCTCGTCTGCATCTTTCAGCAGAACACCACAATTTGATTCAACTTTTGTATCACCGACAAAAATCGCTACAATATCAAGAATCGCCCCCGATCCATCTAAAATATACTCAGCAAGTCTTTGGTGACGTACACATATCCTGTGCGCAATAAATTCTTGTACGGTATGCACACGATCAAGGTAATACGCCTCATTTGAAACGCCAGTTTCTTTTTTTGCCCGGCCTAAATACATCACATTAACTTTCATTCTATTACTCCTCTATCATGCCTCGTCATCACTCGCACCTCTTGATCGATACAGCCTTCATAAAACGCTCTAACCGTCGGTTGCATCAGATCAACCATTCCAATAATAAACATAAATAACCCTGTATTTTTCCCTAGAACCTCATCTAATTTTGTTGGCAACTCCCGTAGCTCATTACCTTGCCATGACTCAAGATGATGCATATGGTAGGTGCCAACTAATTCCAATTGGCGCTGCTGTAATAATTTTAAAAAGTTTTTTACCTCTAGAGGATCAGCTACCCATGCGCGCTCAGTAATTGGAACTGCCCCTGGAATCGCATGTTCGGAAATAATTTCATTCATATGTGCTCTTACCGGCCCGTATAAGCGAGCGTTTTTGAACAATGGCAAAACCAACTCAACAGATAACGATTCATTATAAAAACTACCTCCCATAAGACCATACGCCTGTCGCTCTCTAATTTCTTGCGGAAAATATTTACCCTGTAATTTACGCAAACAATGCTGAACCATGATGTTTTTCTGACTATGATGAAAAATAATTTTTTCATCCAATTGTTTTTGAAGAGTACTCATTAATTTCTACCGTTGTTATTATGTTTGATCGGGAATCCTTCAGCCAGCCAAGCAAATAATCCTCCATTCAATACAGACACATTGTCGAAACCTTTTTCGTATAATTCTTTCGCCGCAATTAAACTCATTTGTCCAGATTGGCAGTAAATAATAACGAATTTGTTTTTATACTGATCAATTTCATTTAAGCGCTCGCGTAAATTATTTATTGGAATGCGAAAAGAATTTTCTATACTTCCAAGCGAAAGCTCTGAGTCTTCTCTGCAATCTAACAAGAAGTAATTCGGTTGAATCTTAAAAATCTCATTAAGAGCAAAAGCGGATATCTTATTTATTTTTGCTTTTTCCCCTTTCGACATAAAGTTATAGTTTTTTTC
The DNA here is from genome assembly GCA_001801315.1 of Gammaproteobacteria bacterium GWF2_41_13. GTDB lineage: Bacteria > Pseudomonadota > Gammaproteobacteria > UBA12402 > UBA12402 > UBA12402. The sequence continues at coordinate 8,127 of MGXI01000068.1, forward strand.
ATAATCACTCAAATCAGTGATAGTCCTATTTAATCCACAAATTGGACAATTTGGATTTTTTGCAACTTTCATTTCGCGGAATTTCATAGCCAGCGCCTCATATAACAAGATCTTTCCGATGAGAGGCTGACCAATATTGCATACCAATTTGATCACTTCAGTTGCTTGAATGGTGCCTATCACGCCAGGGACAACGCCCAGTACCCCAAGATCTAAACCACCTAGTGTATTTTTTAAAATGCCCGGCTTAGGAAATATGCAGCGATAACAAGGACTGTTAGGCGCGCCAAAAATACTTACCCTTCCTTCAAAATTATATACGCTTCCAAACACGTACATTTTTTTCAATAAAACACAAGCATCATTAATTAAATATCGCGTTGCTAAATTATCAGTCGCATCTAAAATATAATCATAATCATGCAAAATTTTCAGCGCATTTGATGCCATCAGCGGTTCATCGTGTTGTACGATGGTTATGTGTGGATTAATGCTTTTCAAGCGCTTAATCGCCGTCACAATTTTCGGCAACCCAATCTGTGCTGTAGTGTAGAGCGTTTGTCTTTGCAAATTGCTTAAATCAACCTCATCAAATTCAACCAAACCCATCGTACCAACACCTGCAGCAGCAAGATAAGTCGCTGCCGGAGATCCCAAACCACCAACACCAATCAAAAGGACTTTTGCATGATATAATCTCTCTTGGCCTATAGCGCCTATCTCTGGCAATAGCAAGTGGCGGCTATATCGCACATATTGATCGACTTGCAGAGGGATAACTGATAAATCTTTTTCATCTTTTATAATAGACATATTTCATCGCTCCTCTCTCGTTTAAAATTTTTAGCACGAGAAACTCTCTTATTCTTTTGTTACAATCTGTATAAAACCGCTAAAACTTGAATAAAAAATACATTTATTATTCAAGTAATGCAAGCTTTTATTTTTAAGTTAAGAAGTACGGTCTATTTACAATATGTTATTGTCGTTACAATAAAAAATCAGCATAAAACTATAATATATATTACAAATTTAATGCGACTTTCTGAAAAACCAGTACAATCCCTGAAAACGCAATCTCCGGAGCAAGAAACTCAAGGTTGAGCAAACAATGGCAAAAAAATTTCACGAACTTAGCTCAATATTAAAAAAACTACTCTTTAAAAAAGATATGAAGCCTATTGATTTGGCTAGAGAATTGAATATCCCTCAGCCAACAATACATCGTATCGTAACCGGAAAATCCACTCGCCCTTATCGCTCATCCCTGGAACCCATTGCAAAATATTTCTCGCTAAATGTGGAACAATTACTCGGAGAAACCCCTTTACCGCCAGAATTCATTAATATCAATGAACAAGAAAATCATCTCCTCCAGACCAGTAAAGTCCAGTCTATTCCTCTTCTCCCATGGGGAATATTACCTTCAGAAATTAATCAACAAATAGGGAAAGAAAAAATTCCTTTTCTTGGAAATATTAACGAGAAAGGATTTGCCACTATAATGCCAGACTCTTCGATGGAACCTATTTTCCCTCATGGCAGCCTATTGATTTTTGATTCAGGGAAAATACCCAGAGATAGGAGCTATATTCTCGTCCGATTACACGACACGCAATCGTTCGTATTTAGGCAACTCATTATTGATCTCGACCATCGGTATTTAAAACCACTTAACCCAGATTTAACTGCATTCAAAATGCGATCTCTTGAAAAAAACGATGTCATTTTGGCGGTATTAATCGAAGCCAGAAGAATATATGAGGACTCATGACATGAAAAAAATTATCCACAAATTGAAATGTTTTTGGATAACCACATCCAAAAACTTATTAGCAGACCCGTCAATACAAACATTCAAACCAGTTTATCGCATTGCAAGCATTGAAAAAGAAAAACAAGGCGATTATGAAATAACAATCCAATTAATAGGAAAATCTACAGTTTTCAAAATGAAGCCAGAAGAAATTTTAGCCAACGATGGAATGACTGATCAATTTTCGCCTCGCGACGTTCGTACTTTAACCTACCTAGGTTATTTAGACATCAATAGTCCTAAATATCGAATATTAGCAAAAAAGCTTTCTGAAAAAGATAATCGCATGCTTTTCGCTCTCCATAAAAAAGGGGATAAAACATTACATTTTAAAACCGCAATCGAAATATCGCAAAACAAAGAAATATTAAAACAAATTGATCAACATGATGCTCATATGGTTGGCTACATGGTGGCTAGTGAAGCGATGTTGGAGGAAAAAAAGTTAAAGAAAAAATTATCCACCGACTGAAAAAAGATAGCGCAGAATAAAAAAAGTGCGCGAAAAGCGGTAAGGGCTCTTATATTGAAATGGCTTTATTTTTTATAAACGTTAGATTCGGAGAAATAATCAATGTTACAAGCAGATTACTATGATAACAAAAGCCAAGATTATGCAAAATATCGATTTAATATCCCTTCAATAGTTTGCGATTATATTTGCGCCTATCTTGGCAAGAAGCATCTTGGTAATTTTTTAGATTTAGGGTGCGGAACAGGCGAATTAACAATAC
>MGXI01000069.1 GCA_001801315.1 Gammaproteobacteria bacterium GWF2_41_13
CGAAATTACTCAATGATGAAAATGAATTAGTAAAACTAGCTGAGCGCGGATTATATCATTCACAACCAAAAGAGAGCTTAAAAGATGAATTTGAACCCATTAGAGCCGATTTGAAACCTTCAAATACAATCAATTATCAAATCCATTTTGATGAAGCATATCTTAATCAGGGTCAAGAGGCAGGAGAATTTACTAATCTTTCAACACAACAAAAAATACAACAAAGAACGCTTCTTCATGATTTATTAACGACAAAAGATCGAATAAGCATTGTTGATTATGTTGGAGATAGGGGCGCAGATAAGGTAGGAGATAAACGCGATCCTTTGAACAGTGCTTTTTTGACTGTTTTCTTAAATAGCGCTGAACAAGAAAATAAAACAGTACGAATCCTCATGCCTAATAAAACCCAAGCGAATGCAATTAATGCTTATGTCGAAAGAAAGCCCCAAGGATTGTGGCAACACCTTATTGCTTGGGGTAAACCAGAAGTTGGAGAGAGTGTCGCTGGATTTTTATTTAAGTCGAAACACACTAAAACAGGACTATTTGATAAAATCGCAAACAAAGCAGGTGAGATGACAGGAAATGCAGGTAGAAATGTTATTTTAGTGCATCAAGCGCAACAATTGAGTAATGACGAATTAAAAGAGCTGTTGACGCTCACTGAAAAAGATCGAGCTAAAGTCATTTTATTCAACGATCAAAGAAGTCAGAAAGGCTTTTTCGCAGGAAATCCGCTTTCAGTTCTTAGAAAAACATCCGTCGCAATATTCAAGTTTTCTGCATTTTCATTAAATAAAGATACTGATCAAAATAATGATCATGAATTTGGAGAGCAGGCGAATACGCAATTGAAATTCACTTTCGTTGATTCTCAGAATACAGCCGATACATTAATTAAAAAAAACAGACAGCAAGCATTAGTCGCCGACTATCTCAAACTCACGTCTATTGAACGACAATGCGCGAAGATTATCGTCTCAAATAAACAATCGGTCGAAGAGTTAACGCAGCCCATTCGAGAAGGACTGAAAGAACAAAGAGAATTAAATTATCTCGAACAAGCGATTACAACCTATCAGCCCGTTTATCTAAAGCGTACAGAACAACGATACACGACCTCTTATGAAAAAGGCATGATCGTTCGGTTTTATGATGATAGCGGCCGAGCGCAAGATTGGCAGGTCGACAAAATACCTCGTGGAGTGAATGTTCTTACGTTGATCAATGAGCAAGGCGAACAAGTGAAATGGAATCCTCAAAGAAACGAAAGAAATGAAAGAAGCGGAATAGGGGATGCAGGAGTAAGAGACGCAAATTCGAATAAGGAAATCCGAATTTTTAAACAAAAAACGATCTTTCTCGCTGAAGGTGAAAAAGTTAAATTCAATGCTGCTTTAAAAGATTACAAAATCAAGAATGGTCAAGGGTTCACAGTCGAGAAGATAACGCCCCATCATGTTGTACTAAAAGAGCTGAATACTGCAAAGTCGAACGATGGAAGACGAAATGAACGTGAAAAACGTATTCGTATTCCTATGACGCAGTTGGAGAAGAGCGCTTTAGATTATAATTACGCAACAACACTTGCTAAAGCTGACTTTGCGCAACCATCTTTCTCTCCCACTTCTTTTGCTTCTACAACCGTTTTCAAACATCGAGACATCCAAAGAAGAGTGTTTATTGAAGCGAAAACTCAATCGCTCACCAAAGAAAATATTTACGAGCTATCTAAGCGCATTCCATTGATTGGAGAAGTAAGGTTATATACCGATCATGCTGAAGCGGCCCAAAAGCGCTTTGAATCTGCTTATCAGGAAAGAACTCATGAAAAAGAGACAAGTAAAAGTAAAACGAACAAAATAAGCGCCATTGATCGTTTATTAGAATCAGCGCATACATCAAAATCCTCAAAATCCTTTTCACATGCCGCGAATAATGAACAGAACGAGCAAAACGAGCAAAACAAACAGAACGAAAAAAATGATCTTACCCAGACAACAATATCGCATGTCGATCGATTACGAGAGAGATTGGAAGAAAATAGCGTTTTAAAAGATTCAATCCATCAATCGCTCCGAGGCGATATCGAAAGCGCAATCGCAGTTTTGATTCACGACTCAAAACAATTTAAAGAATCAGAATCGCTAGCGGCAAAAGACCCAATTCGTATCGCCGAAAAAGCGGTTAATTTCGCGATAGAAAAGCTTTCAGAACGCGACGCAGGATTTAAACACACAAGCCTTGTTGTTGAAGCGCTCGAGCATGCAATGGAATCAGGTATTAGCTTATCTGAACTCAAAACCGTTTTGGATCAAAAAGAAGCTTCAGGCGAATTGGTGATGGGTCAATATTACAGTGATGGAACGAGATGGACGACGAAAGAAGCGATCGACATTGAAAAAAGCATTATTATCCATGTACAAGACGGCAAAGGAACAGAGAATGCTTTAATCGATAAAGAAGAAGCTCTACGTTATTTGAATGATAGCTCTTTAACGAGTGACCAAAAGAACGCCTGTTATTTTTTAGCGTCGACGAAAGATCGATTTGTGATGGTCCAAGGATATGCTGGAACCGGCAAATCAACGATGTTAGGTGCTTTACAATCAATGATGACCGAATCATCAGATACGCCAAAGAAATTATACGGCCTTGCACCAACTCACCAGGCTGTCAAAGAGCTAAAAGATAAAAACATTAACGCTCAAACACTTAAGAGTTTTATCCATGAGCTCGAGAAAACCCCCAGGGATTTATCGAATACCGTATTAGTTTTGGATGAAGCCTCAATGGTTTCTAATCGTGATTTCGATCAGTTTTTACGTTTAACAGAAAAAAATCACGGTCGCGCTATATTGATGGGTGATCGTGCTCAACATTTATCGATTGAAAGCGGCAAGCCATTCGAGCTGTTACAACAGAGTCATAGCATTAAATATGTGCTTCTAAAGAAAGATATCGTTCGACAAAAGAATGAGGATTTAAAACAAGCCGTGATCGATACGATTCACGGACAATATCGAAAATCACTCAACCGCATTGAATCCAAAGATCCGAAAGAAAGTATTGGACGCATTCAAGACGATACCCATCTTTCAACCCTCTCATCCCTTCCATTACTACCCAACCGATCTGTCGTCTCCGAAAAAGACACCAATAAACTTAAAGAACAATTGGTTTTAGATTACTTAACCCGAACTAAAGAAGTCCGAGAAAACACATTTGTCATTGTGCATGCTCATGAAGATCGAAAAGACATTAACGAACTAATCCGGCGAGGGTTGAAGGATTATGGAGAAATCGATCGAATAGGGTATACCACTACCCAGCTTATCTCAAAAAACTGCACACAAGCGGAATATAAAGACGTTCACACATACGAAAGCGGTCAAATTCTTAAATTAGATGATCATTATTTATTGGTCGACGCAGTAGATTATAAAAATAATATCGTGTTACTCAAAGATGAACAGCAAAAGATCACTGTTTTAGAGCCGGATCAATTCAATAGAATCAATAAACTTCAAAGTAAAACGAAACAAAACCGAGGCGGTATTGAATTATACGAAGTGAGAACCGCTGAGTTAACGGTTGGAGATCGCGTCAGGCTCACGAAAACGGATAAGGAGCGTGGATTCTTTACAAATATCGAATATCAGGTGGAATCTTTGAAAGAAACAAAGGCCGTATTTCGCCCAATACAGAAAGAGAAAAGCGGTAGTGGCATTAGTGATGGTGTTAATAGCGGTATTAAGAATAATGAATTCAATAAAATCGAATTAGATCTTAAAGAGTATCGCGATTGCCATTGGGACTACGCCTATACCGTAACTGGCTATACTGCCCAAGGGGCAACGAAAGATTATGTGATCGATTATGAAGCGAGCTTTAGAAGAAACCTCACGAACCAACGAAGTTTCTACATTGCGCAGAGCAGGGCTAAACACCATGTCATGGTGTACACCGACGACAAAGAAAAGTTTATATCGCGCGTCGAATCAAATCCCGCGAACAAATATTCAGCATTAGAGTTAATTGACGGCATACCGCAATCGAAAGAGTCAGATGAGCTAATAGCGCAATCCAGTCATTTAAAAACATATGCACAACAAGATCAGAATGTAAAAAAAGCCGCCTACCTGGATGCGAAACAAATAGAGCATAGCCTGGCAAACCAAGCAGAACGCATTATCGAGGGCTTATTAGGCTCACCAAACCAGCAGTTATCCAATGAAACCAATTGGCGATACGGTAAAAAAGGAAGCTTATCGATTCGTATGGATGAAGAACATAAAGGACAATGGCATAGCTTCGAGACTGGAGAGGCAGGGAATGTTTTAGGCCTTATTCAGCGGGAATTAAATTTAGACTTTAAAGCAGCATTAGTTTATGCCAATACGCTTCTTGGTAATGGCCAACAAACTCAAGCGATAGAAGCATCTCAAACAGAACAAACAAAACAAACGGGACAAAAGGAGGTAGAAAAAAATACTTCTCAGCCTGGAGACGTCAAAAAAACCAAGAGAAATTCAAAGACACTCGATTATGCAAGACAACTCCTGTGCGAATCGAAACCCATCGAAGGCACACTTGCTGAAAAGTATCTAAAAGAACATCGAGGGATTGAATCGATCGATGCTGAAAATCTTTATTTTCATCCGAATGTTTATGCAGGACAAATAAGACGAATGAGCCAAGAAGGACAAAAAGAGCGAGAAGTAAAATCGGATAAACCCATTTATTACCCAGCACTCTTAGCGGTAGGAAAGGATAGAGAAGGCCAGGTCCAATGTGCTCAAGTTATCTATTTAGATCCAAAAACTGGAAACAAAGCTGATGTCGATACCAAAAAACGCACGTATGGGTCGCCATTAGCTGCCGCTGTGAGACTTGATCTATGTAATGATAAAGGTCCGAGCGATGATCAAAAGCCTTCAAAACAATCTGATATTACTTTTATTGCAGAAGGATTGGAGACAGGGTTAAGTATTCGAGATGCGATATCTGCTCAATCAGATAGCCGCGATAAAAAAGAACAGAATGTTTTAGTCACATTAGGAAAAAGCAATTTCAAGCACATCGATCCCAATCAATTAGCGACGACAGTTGTATTGTGTCTTGATCATGATGGAAAGAAGACTTTTATCGATCCAATTATTCATGAATCAGCCAAGCGGCTTATGCAAGCAGGGAAGGACGTTTATATTGCTATGCCGAATGATGAACGAGGTGGTGAAAAAAGTGATTTCAATGATCTTGCAAGAAAAGAAGGGCAGGAAGCCGTTAAGCAAAAGCTCGAACAAGCCATTCCTTATGACGTATGGCAAAAAGAATCAATTAAAATCCAAGCAATCGACAAAAAAGAGGATTTCGAAAAGCTTGCGAGAGACCTACTCGAACAAGACCATCAGAAGATGCAGCGAATATTAGAGAACCTATCTGGCAAACACATTGAGTTTGTAAAAAGCAGTAATCAATCGATCGATCAAATTAATAAAAATGTTCTTCCAGAAAAAATAAATCAAACGAAAAATGTAGAGTCCGAAAAGGTCTCTCAAGAAATTATGAAAAACACCAAAAATCTTGAAGATATTGAGCGAGAGATTTATTGATTTGCAGATGTAAAAATTCACATTGAAACCAATGAAACAAAAAGATTTACATTAGTGCTATGAATTTCTGGACGTAAAACTAAACTCAATGGCTAAAATTCTTATGATATTTGTATCAAAAAAATATTATGTTTTTTTATAGAGTTGAAATCAGGTAAGGATAGTTACGATACTAGTGATGAAAAAGAGGGAGTTGTTCTAAGGTGAAGATATTACATTCTTGGTTGATGGTATGGTGGTGGCCGCGCATTTAAGACTTCTTCAATAAGAACTTTTGAGCTAACTCGCATTGCCTCTAATTGTTTTCGAATTTCTTCGGTGTGAGAGGTAGTGTTATATATCTTATCTAATTCATCCTCCTCTTTCTCTCTAGCGACTGGGACTACGTCTTTATAGTAATAACTGCAGACATTAAGGTAACGTAGGCCATCATCCTCTTTTGTGCGTTCATAAAATCCAGCGTTTCTAACTATATTATCAAGCTGATCAACAGCTTCAAATTGTGAAAGATCAACGGATAGCTCATGAAGTGATTCCGATTCCCCAGTGAGTTTAACCCCTGCATCAGAAAGCGCTTGTTTAATTTTCTCATGATTTTCTTTTTCAGAGACAAAAATAATCAAGTTCTCTTTTTGAATAAAAGTAATCGATAAAGGCATAGAATATCTCCAAGCATTATAAAAAGTAATTATTTTTTCACCGGATCTTTATTGAATCAAAAAAAGAGGTTACTTTCCATACTTATTGAAATTATTTTAAAAAAAATATTTTTTCTTAAATAGTGAAGTGTTTTTATCAACAAAGAAATATTTGCTCACGCTATAAAAGGATGATACTTTATCGATGCATTTGCTTTGAATTTTATAATTGAATAAGGAGATCATCATGCCGGTATCAAAGAAACCAACAGCGAAAAAAGTTGTTAAAAAAGCGGTCGTTAAAAAAACAGTCGCAGCGAAGAAAAAGCCATGTGCTTGCAAATGCACATGTGCAGCAACAAAAAAGACTATTAAAAAAGTCGTGAAGAAAAAAACTACCAAAAAATAAACCCTATTTATAACACAGGCGCAAAGTCACTTTTGTTTCCTGTGTTATAGAGTGCTTCCATTTTCTTTTCCCACTAAAATATTAATACAGGAATAATGACATGAATAGATCAGATTTTATCAAAGCGATAGCAGAAAAAACGGATCTCCCGATCAATAAAACTGGAGAAGTCATCGAAGCAGCAATAGAGGTTCTGACAGAAGCATTGTCAAAAGGTGATGATTTGACGCTTGTTGGTTTTGGGCGTTTTTCAGTTAAGCAACGTAATGCACGAACAGGGCGGAATCCTTCAACGGGCGCGGAGCTTAAGATTCCTGCAAGTAAAGTTGCGTCGTTTAAAGCAGGTAATAATCTCAAAGGTGCTGTCAACAAGAAATAGATTGCTGTTAACGCTGAGTACAATAGAAGCATCTGAGATATCGGGCGAAAAAGGCCCATTTGTTTAAGATTATAAGCGCGCTTGCATTTTTTTTTAACACCAAAAATAAGCGGACAAATAACAGCCTTATGTAGATCAACAAATTGAAAGCTTTTAATTATGCGTAATAAAATGCCGTCCTTTTATAGAATAGCAGAATCAGTTGGGTACAACTATTCATTAGTTAACTATTTAAAAGCGCTCTTAGATTGGGATTCAATTACGCTTATGCCTGCTGAAGGAGCGGAGCTTCGCGCACAATCTTTAAAATTCTTAACACAGCAGCAAAAAAAGATATTAAATAATAAAAAATTGGACTCTCTTTTTAATAAAGCCGAAATCAATCAACTAAATGCATGGCAGGCGTCGAATTTTAATTTAATAAAAAAACAGTATGACTTATCAAAAGCTATTCCATCTTCTGTGCGCATTAAGCACGATAAAAAAACGGCTCAATGTACGTCGGCATGGAATGAAGCAAAAAGAAAAAAATCTTATAGCGTTGTTGCAAATGCTTTTCAATCAGTTATTCACGTAACGCGCGAAATTGCTCGATATAGAGGTGATTTTTTTAAATGCTCACCTTTTTTTTCATTAACATTTCCTTACGATAACACATTCAGCGAGCAAGAAATTGACTCCATGATGAAAACCTATCAACGTTTTTTTGTTGATTATCATGTTGCAAAAAAACTGAGCCAACATAAGCAACCCATAAGCGATGCAGATTTTTTATCCTCATTTTCTGCTGGAAGCCAACATCAACTTTATAAGAAGCTCAGTGAGCTTTTTGGCTTTTCTAAAGACGAATTAGTTGTTACGGAGGGATCCCATCCTTTTTGCGTTGATATGCCATCCGACATTCGAATTGCAATGAAATATGACTCTAATAATATTATGAATACGCTATCTTATTTTATGCATGAATTGGGCCATGCGCTTTATCGGAAACATCTTCCTATTGATTGGCGAATGCAGCCAGTAGGTTTTACTTGTAGCCCAATTATAGATGAAGCCGTTGCATTAATATTTGAGCAATACGTTAAGCAAACCCCAGAATTCATTGATGAATTAACTTTATTATTGAGAAGCTATTCGAATACACCCCTTAATATTGCACCTAATCAAATAACTTCATTAATGAATAACGATTTTTTACAATTATCTTCCATTAGAATCAATTCTGGTGAATTAGCTTATCTTGCTCATACCGTTGTCCGATATCAGATCGAAAGAAAAATCATCGAAGGAGAAATAAACGCAAAAGACATACCGGATGCTTTTCAGGGGTTAATGCGATCTGTTTTTCAAGATACTATTTCCTACCATGAAACAGATCTTCTTCAAGATATGCACTGGTTTACAGGTTGGTGGGGTTATTATCCTATTTACTTTCTGGGTAAAGTGACAGCGTTTCAACTAAACCAATCTTGTAAAGTCGTATCTCCTCAATTATCGACTGGTTTAGCCGATAGATGGGTTTGGCTAATAGAACACGTTTTCGCAAAAGGTTCTCTGTATACAACCTCAGAATTAATTCAGCGCACTTCTTCTTCCCCACTGAATTTTGAGCGATATATTGACCATTTAAAAGAAAAACTTGAAACTGTTTTGATAGATAATACCTAATGACGAAATATTTTTTTAATGAGAGGCGTTAAGAAAAATAAAGAAATGCTAGCGGCTAGAGTAATTGCCGCTGTTGCTAAAAAAGAATGTTGGAATATTTGAATGCTTTGCACTTTTGTGACGGAAATCCCGCTTTGATGATCGCTGAACTTTGCGAGCAAGCTCCCAAAATAGCCGGCAAAAGCAATAGATAGAAACCATGAGCCCATTATCATTCCTTGAATATCATTAGGACAATATTGGCTAATCGCTGTTAAAATGGATGGTGTTAAACACATTTCTCCAGAACCCAATAAAAAATAACCCAGTACAATTAAGACTGTATCAAAATGGCCCGTCGCTTCCGATAAACTCACGGTTGCCGATCCATAGAAACAAAGGAAGCTCAAACAGGCCATTAATAGGCCTATCGATAATTTCGTCGAAGAATAAGGTTCTCGTTGACGTGCACGTAAGAAATTCCATAACATCGTTAACAACGGAGCGGCAAGAACAACAAAGAAGGGATCAAGTGCGCTAAATAACGTTGTTGGGATCTGCCAACCAAAAACAACTCGGTTAATATCTCGATTGATAAATAAAGATAATGAACTCCCAACTTGCAAGCTAGCGGCAAAAAAGAAAATGCAGAAACAGTTGAGCAAAATAAGGCCAAATATATGTCGACGTTCTTGAGCTGTTTTCTTGAAAGCGATGAAAATAATGAATAGCAAAACGAGGATACCGAAGCAATATAAAAACCTTTCAAACAATTGTGGATGTAGAAATAGCAATATGACAGCGAAAGATAAACCGATCAAACAACATAAGGTGAGCATAAAAGCTGAATAAATGTTCTTTTTGGGTGGGTCTACATCATTACTTTTTAGTAAAAAAGTTTGCGTTAACAAAGCAATTAAAATACCTACAGCGCCAAGTAAAAAACCATAATGCCACCCCAGGAAATGAGCAATAATCCCATAAACAACAGGTCCAGCAACGGCGCCTGCATTCATCACTGCGTAAAAAACAGTAAAACCCGAGCCATGCTCTCCTGCATTTGACACGTAAAATTTTCCGACCAAGGTTGTAGAGCTTGTTTTATATAACCCAGCACCAACGATACATAGAGCCATACCCATGTATAAAAAATAAATTTGCTGGATAAACAACAGGGAATTGCCGATGATTAATAAAAGTCCGCCTAACAAAATTGCATTTTTGCAACCCAGTAATCGATCAGCAATCATGCCGCCAATAACAGGAAATGAAAAAGATAAGGCGAGGTAAATTCCATAAACGGTATAGCTTCTTTCATCTGAAAAAAGAAATACATTGGTAAGATATAGTACAATGATAGTAAGTAAACCAAAATAAGATAGCCGCTCCCAAAATTCGCAAAAGGCTAAAAGGTGAATTGAGTTTTGTTTTTGTAGATGGAGCATGATTATGATCGCCTATCAAATGGATTAAAGTGCTAATAACTTGTTCATATTGCTTAAGCGATTTTATACATGCAACTATTTCTTTAATTTTTTTTACATTTTACGTCGTACTATGTAAGATTCATTATAATGTTGGAAACCTGGAATGTAAGTGGAGGTGTTTTATGTTGCTCCCTGTGTGAATTAATTAACCTGAGGATAAGTTAGAAACGTTTTCAGATTGATTCTCTACACGTAAATTTTAACTGCGACCAAGAATAGATCGTTTTGAAAAAAGGATTGAAGTTAGTGTCTATTTCACCGAAAAAACAGATAGCTATTGAAGCGCTTAATTGGTCTCAAGCTCGAAGCTATTTGCATGGATTAAATGATGAATTAGCGAACATTATTGATGAATTAAATCCAAGTAAACGGTATACCATTTATAAAGCGAGATATCCCTACGGCAGTGAAATTTTAAAAAATTTTATTTTCCAGTTCCCTAGCCATGATGGACAATTCATTTCGATAGATGATCCGAGGATTCCTTCCGCTCTGAGAGAGGATTTAGGTTATAATTACAATACAAATCCAGCAGGAATCTTGCTCAATAAAGCTATCGAAATATACGTTGAGGTAGAGCATCGAATCGTTCCTTTTTCCGTTGTTTACCCTGGTGGAGTATTTGGATTATGGAAGATATTAGATATTCCTCCTATATCTCATTGTCCTCCACAGTTTTGCTGGGGAATGACTGCTGGCGCACGTTCTATTTTTATGTTACCGCAAATATCAGAAGCTAACGCGCATAGTAAATTGCGTAAAGAGTTTCATATTAATGCAGATAAACCGAGGGGATTCCAAGATCATCAGCACGTCTTTACAGAAATTGCCAATAGCTCTATTTTCCCATCGCCTTGGAGTTTGGACGTCCTATTTTTCTCGAAGGCGTGGTTTGAAAAAATACACACGATGGATAAAGCATGGTTAAAATTTAATCATTATATGTTTCAGCGGGGATGGCATTCTTCTGAATTTTGGCGAAATTCATTTATATGGGATTTGACTTTTACACGGATTCAATCGTATCGACATTTAAAACCGACCCCTTACATTTCAGATATTGTTAAGCATTTATTTACTATCGGTGTAGGGGCGCTTCCTGGTTTTGCTCCGGCAATGAATGACGAGTTGGCTCCTATTAGTGGGCTACAACAAGTTTATCTCGACTGTTATCAATTAAAAAATCGTTATGCGCCTTCAATCATAGTGCCAGCTTATTTTAACGCTCAAAAAGGCGTTTCTCCCGTTTATTATTCTTTGCAATATCCAACGGCGATGGAATTATCACCAAAAACAAATAGACGGCAAGGGGTTACGAATGATTTATTTGCCATCAAATCTTTGTTAAATAATTATCTTTTGGAATTATCTCAGCATCGCTTGCATTTGGAATCTACGCCAATTGATGAAATATCGAAGTCATTAAGGTTTCGATACTATCATGCTGATGTGGGAGAAGGTAAGTATTCAGAAATTCATAATAGCCGTTTACTCATCAAGGAAGATCCTCGATTTTCTAAAGCATTATGTGATCAAAAAGAAAAAATTGCTGCAATAAATAGTTTGTTTTTTAAAGGATGTGTGCAGCTTTCTGTAAAATAATAATTATTCTTTTGAAAGAATGTACATATTTCGTGGACGGCCAGTCGTGGTTTGATATTCTAAATATTTCACGGCTGTAAACCTAGCGATCATAGCATAGTTCTCTATTTCTTGAGGTGAAGGGATATAACCATAGGCAATGCGTTTTCCGCTTGGGATAACATAGGATTGATTGGTCGAAACAATGGCATTGATAGGGTTTGTCGTATGATGGAATGTTTCTATGATGAGATGTCCTTGTGGATTGATGAGCGCTGCAATCTTCTTGATAACTAAAGATTGCTCTTGTTGAGAGAAATCAGATATACCAGACCACATCCATAAGATAATATCGACGGGTTTAAGTGAAGAGGTTGTTTGAATATCATCTTCGATAATATTTATTGTGCTGCGGGCATATTTCTTCCTGAGTAATTTGCAAAACATAGGGCTTCTTTCGATCGCATATATTTGTTTTTTAAATTTTAAATTTAAAAGATAATCAATAACCCGCCCATAACCAGCGCCTATTTCTAAAATTGAGGATGCTTTGAGTATATAAGGCAAAACAAGCCTTAAGTCTTGGTAAGTCTCAAGTCCTCCTCGTGTTGCGTATGTTTTTAATGCCTCTACAGTATATTCATCATCATAATAGGGCCTATTGTTTTCATTAGACCAATTTTTGAAATGCTGAATAATCTCATCTATTTGCTCAACCGTGTAGTTGATAGAAAAATCCATAAACGACTATCCTGGTGCCAAAAAAAGAAAGGCAATTTATTGCCGCGTACTATAGGCAATAAATTGAGAATATCCAATAACCTTATTAGCTATGCAAAATTGGGGTACATATTATGCAGGGCTAATTTGGTACCGTTCGTTACGATAGATTAAATTAATTGGCGTCTGTATAAATGTAAACCAGTCAGGTTGTATTTATAAAAATGATAGGGCGCTCATAAGAATAAAAATACCGTAGCCTTAAGCTTACAAATTTACTAGGAAAGTAATTTAGGAGGTAAAATGGCTACGCAACGAATAGACAAGGAAATCGTTTCGAAACGATCGCTAAAGAAAACGATTTTAAAATATTCTGATATTTTGTTAAAAACAGATAATCATAACAACTTTGATCCAGAGAATATTTTATACGCGTTAAAAATAGCGAACACTTGTTTTGCCAATCTATTAGAACATCGATATAAAAAATCAACTCAACAACAGCGAAGATTAAAACCTTTTCTCGAATCAGTCACTGAGGAGATAGAGGTTTTGCAGTATATGCTTCGACTAGCTACCAACTGTCAAGTTGAAAAAATAAATAATAACCCATTAAATATTCAGGAAATCATCGAGCAAGTAATTAAGTATTTTTCGATCGATAAAATCAATAAATGCTGCTCTTTTACTATCCGTTACGCTTATATCATGCCTGGAACTATCTTCGGAGATCAGACCAGAGTTTTTTTTATCATTTTAAAGATTATGAAATATTTGCTTCATAATGTTATTGAAGGGCGAATGACTCTCCAGATCAACGGTGATCCGCTCCTAATAAAAAATAATCAAAAAACAAAAAAAGCATTATTCAAATCTCGGATAGAGATAATTTTTAAAAGTGAGGGCAAAGTAATCACAAGAAATTACTTTGAAAAAGTCGTAGCTCAATTTCACAAAGATTACAACGATATAAGCACAGAAAATTCACTCACCACCCTCAGACGATTTATTACTGAATTAAACGCAAACTTACAGTTTTGCATTATCGATAATGATTCAGAAATAGAATTTAACAATAACGAAAACACAAGACAGGAAGCGAATAATAAACAAAAAGGATGTCAGTTAAAACTAAGCCTGCCTGTTGTAATTGACGCAACAGACAGGTCTTTTTTATCAAACAACGAGAAAGCTCAAGGAGAGGTGGAATGTTAATTTTAACTAGAAGGATCGGAGAAAGTTTGATTATTGGCGATAAAGAAATCGTAGTGACGGTTTTGGGAGTCAAAGGTAATCAAATTCGTATTGGTATTGAGGCTCCGAAAGATGTATCGGTTCACCGCGAGGAGATATTCAGGCGGATTCAAGACGCAATCGAAGACGAAAATCATGAAAAAGATGAAGTAGTTCAAGCGCAGGAGGATGGTGATGATGAATAGTTTTAATGATGGCATCGATAAGATGCTGATTAGTAAAGTTGCTTGCGGAGATATCCCTGCAACTGTCGAGCTCGGAGAAATCTTTTATCAACAACAACGTTATGGGTTCGCAACGAGTCTATTTATGCTCGCGAGCAAGCACGGCGACCAAAAGGCGACTGAAAGATTAGCCGACATTGATCGAATTATTCATTCGTACAATAAAGAACAAAAAGCAAATGGAGAGTCGAAATGATGACAACTGTTTTTTCAGCAACGTTCGATATTGAGTTAATTGAGCAAGCCGCCCAAGGCAAAAGATTGGACGAGGCCTATGCGCTTGGCAAGAGTTATTACGAACAACATCACTACAGCTCTGCTCGAAAAGTATTAGGTCTTGTGACAAGAAGTGGACGACATGTCGAGGCACATAAGCTTTTGCTCACTGTTAAAGAAATTCTACAACGAGACGAAGAAAGCAACAGGTTATTAGACGTGGTGATCAAACAAATCAGACAAAAAGGAGAAAGAGCGTGAATACCTCTATTACAAGAGAACTTTTAGATGAAGTGGCGAGCGGCGGTATAGATTCGGCATTAGAGTTAGCGGATATTCTTTTCAAACAAGGCGACTACCGCCTTGCCAGAATTTTCTATCTGATTGTCCATCGACATGACCTCGACCAAGCGACTGATCGACTCAATGAGATCGAATCTATTTTGAAAGAACAAGAAAAATCATTCGCGCTAACTCACCAGAAACATATCACTATAACCAGTGAAGGAATCAAAGATGAGCTGCTCGATAAAGTCAGCGGTGGAGATATAGACGCAACTTTAGGACTAGCAGAGATTTTATTTGAACGCGGACAATATCGTTTTGCCCGAATCTTTTTTCTTATTGTAACCCAATACAGCAACAAGCAAGCCAAAGAAAAAGCGCAAGAGCGCCTTAGTGAGATTGACTGGATAATTGTAAACGCGGATTCAAAACATAAAGCAGAACCAGAAATAGAT
>MGXI01000070.1 GCA_001801315.1 Gammaproteobacteria bacterium GWF2_41_13
GAATGGGGCTTCTCAAATCGCATGATCGATACGACGATCGCGATGATGAAAGCAAAGTAATTTTATTAAGTTTGACGAAAATAAAGGGGGCATTTATTCGCCCCCTTTATTTTCTGGCGTTATTGTAAACTGAATTTATACGGTACTAACGGCATTAAGTAAATAAAGGTAAAGAGGAGAGAAAATGTGGCCGCTTATTTGAAAATGACAGAAGTGAATTTAGCGAACAAGCGTGTATTGATTCGAGAAGATCTCAATGTTCCTGTTAAAGAAGGGAGAATCAAGAGCGAAGCGCGTATTGTAGCCGCATTGCCCACCATAAAAAAAGCACTAGCAGAAAAAGCAGCAGTGATCATTGTTTCGCATTTAGGGCGCCCAACGCCAGGGAAATACGACGAAGAAAATTCACTCGCTCCAGTCGCGAAACGGTTGTCAGAGTTATTAGGGCAGCCTGTCCCGCTGGTTAAAGATTGGATTGACGGCGGTTTTGAAGTTAAGCCAGGAGAAGTGGTGCTGTGTGAAAATGTGCGTTGTTTAGTGGGCGAAAAAGAAAATGATGACAGATTGTCCCAAAAAATGGCGAAATTATGCGATGTGTATATTCATGATGCCTTTGCGACGGCACACCGAAAAGAAGCGTCAACTTATGGTGTTGCGAAATATGCAAAAGTGGCTTGCGCGGGATTATTGCTCGACGCGGAGTTAGAGGCGTTAGGTAGTATTATGGAGCGACCAACGCGCCCGCTGATGGCGGTTGTTGGCGGGTCGAAAGTCTCAACCAAATTAAAATTGTTAAGCTCGATCACCAAAATGGTGGATGTTTTATTTGTCGGCGGCGGCATTGCTAATACATTTCTTGCAGCGGCAGGAAAACCGGTTGGGAAATCTTTATATGAACCCGATTTGGTTGAAGAAGCCAAAAGATTAATGGGTGTCGCAAAAGCTTCTGGCAAATTTATTCCATTACCTGTCGATGTGGTAGTAGCTAAAGAATTTTCCGAGGGAGCTGTTTCAACGGTCAAAAAAGTCGATGAAGTGGCCGTTGACGATATGATTTTAGATTTAGGCCCAGAAACAGCTAAATTATTTGCCGCTCAATTGCAAAACGCGAAAACGATTTTATGGAATGGCCCTGTTGGGGCTTTTGAAATGGATCAATTTGCTAAAGGGACGGATATCGTAGGTAAAGGCATTGCGAATAGTCCGGCCTATTCCGTCGCAGGTGGTGGCGATACGATCGCGGCGATAGAAAAATGTGGCATAAAAGAAAATATATCCTATATTTCGACGGCAGGCGGCGCTTTCTTAGAATATTTAGAAGGCGATAAATTACCTGCCGTTGAAGTTTTAGAGGCGTGTTTTGCGAAGGAGAAAAAATAATGCAAAAAGTGATTCGTCGATCGACAAAAATTGTCGCGACTATGGGCCCCTCAAGCGATAAAAATAATATGATTGAAAAAATGATGTTGGCGGGCGTGAATGTTTTTCGTTCAAATTTTTCGCATGGTTCTCATGAAGATCATGCTCGGCGAATTAATACAATTCGAGAATTATCAAAAAAATTAGGTCGAGAAGTGGCTGTGTTGGCTGATTTGCAAGGACCAAAAATTCGTATCGCTCGATTCAAAAACACGAAAGTGATTTTAGCAGAAGGTGCGGAGTTTACGTTGGATTCTGCTTTGGATAGCAATGCCGGCGATGAAAAAATTGTGGGCATCGATTATAAAAAACTGCCTCAGGATGTTAAAGCGAACGACGTATTATTGTTGGATGATGGCCGCGTTGTGTTGACGGTGAAACAGGTGGACGGTTCAAAAGTCATTTGTACAGTCACCGTGGGTGGAGAATTATCAAATAACAAAGGCATCAATCGGCAAGGCGGCGGATTATCAGCCGAAGCTTTAACCGATAAAGACAAAGCTGATTTAGTGTTTGCCGCCAGTTTAGGGGTCGAGTATTTTGCCATTTCTTTCGTGCGTTGCGCTGCAGATTTGAATTATGCAAAAAAATTAATTCGAGAAGCCGGCAGCAGCGCGGGCGTTATCGCAAAATTAGAACGTATTGAGGCTGTTGAGCCGATCGCATTAGATGAGATTATTCAAGCGTCTGATGGGGTGATGGTTGCTCGAGGCGATTTAGGTGTTGAGATCGGAGACGCCGCCTTGCCAGGCGTGCAAAAATTAATTATTCGCCGAGCGCGGATTTTGAACAAGCCCGTCATTACGGCAACGCAAATGATGGAAACGATGATTCATAATGCGATTCCGACACGCGCAGAAGTGTTTGATGTTGCCAATGCTGTGTTAGATATTACGGATGCGGTGATGTTATCCGCAGAAACTGCTTCGGGCGATCATCCTGACTTGGTTATTTCATCGATGGCAAGGATTTGCACGGGCGCAGAGAACGATCCAGAAACACAAAAATCTGGGCATCGCGTGGAGTGTCGTTTTGAACGCATTGATGAAGCGATTGCCATGGCGGCAATGTATACAGCGAATCACCTAGACGTTAAGGCAATTATCTGCTTAACTGAAACCGGCTCGACGCCTTTGTTGATGTCCCGTATTCGAACGGGCATCCCGATTTTCGCTTTAACGCGTAATGTTGAGACGCAACGTAAAATGAATCTATATCGTGGTGTACATCCTGTGGCGTTCGATTTGACCAGTATGGCGCCACAAGAAGTGAATGTACGAGCGATCGCCTTGTTGCAGCAATTGGAAGTTGTTGAAAAAGGGGATATCGTGCTTATTACAGAAGGTGATATTTTAGGGGAGCAGGGGCACACCAATTTGATGAAAATTTATCGCGCTGGTATTGATCTGTAAAAAATGCATCAAGAGAGAGAATTTATTTCTTTCTCTTGATATAATGAAAATGTTTGATAGTTTTCTGTCATTCGATAAGTCGATGAATGACAGTCCTTTTAAGTCCATTCAGGCTCCCTTCGTCTAGAGGCCTAGGACGTCGCCCTCTCACGGCGATAACAGGGGTTCGAATCCCCTAGGGAGCGCCAGTATTTTCAACGAGTTAATTGCCTCACCTCTGGGGGGGGTATGAGTCGCTTTTTAAGGCGACCGTGGTCAAGAGAAGCTTCACCGCTAATACCCAAACAAAAACAACGAGCCAGACCTGGCTTTTTTTAGGTTTCAGAGGGGTTAATTTTAAACAATTGACATTGCTGTGATGATAGCGATGCGACCACATCCTAAAATTAGTCACTTCTTTTCGTCTTTGATCCATAATTCACCCCCCTTTTCTTCGGTTATATGAATTATGAGTCAACTCGTTTCTCTGGATTACTTGGCGTGGTTAATAATTTCTTAATATTTGGATATTATAATCAAATACACAAAACCATTCTAATAGCCAAGGGGAGCATATGCAAGCACACCAACCGCAGTACACTATACTCTACGAGAGAATAATATTCCCAATTAACCCAACTGAAGGTTTGCCCAAGGCCGCTGGGTGCTGTTACTTCACGCTTAGAGGTGAGGGTTATTTTTGGAGTATTCCGCGCGCCCTTATTGAAAACCCTACAGTCAAGGCGAGAATAGAGGGGCGGGCTAGAAATCTTACAACGATGATTGATGGCATGCTTAGACAGACTCCGCGACTGGCTGAGGTGAAAATACCAGTCCCTACAGACAGGGTGCACGAAATGTTATTCCATACGGCTGTAATAGCGAATGGGCCCCACGTGATATTGCGAGAAGTTACCGCTCTTGATCCTGAATCAGGACGGGTTTTTTATTGTCATCAAAAGATTGCATTCGATCTAAAAACTATAGAGGAATTTTGCGCACATCGTTTTTACAGCAAGCTACCGCTGCTGGAGACAAACGATATTCTTGCAACTGGCTCGCCCAGACCTCCCATGCTAGATAAAATATTTTCAGTCTTTGGAGAGCCCGAGAGTCTTCGAAGTAATTTTTGGATGTCTAGCGCATTAATTTTACAAAACTATCAACCAGAGTTATTTGAAAAAGAGGATTTCATAAGGCAATTTACAGCCTTTTTCGTAAAACATTCTGACTATTATCTGGAGATGAGCGCACTCATTGAACAGGGGCTTTTTAGCGTAGAAAGGTTTAACCTTATTGAATTTATCGCCTCTTGCTTGGGTAATCCATTTCCAGCAATCACGGAGTTTCTCACACCTATATGTAACGTTGAAATGCCCTTAGATCATAAGTCCGCGTTCGTTGATGGACATCTTAACGGCGCCATGGCGCAGGTTATGGCAAGCATGACAGATTCGTTAAATAAAATTAATCGGGACGCAAAAGCCCCGCTTCTACGCGCTATTAGAGAAAGAAACACAAAATCTGAACAATCAGCTCAATTAAAAGCTGAGAATCAGCAGTTGAGCGAAGCAATTGGGAAATCGAAAGAAGAAAAAAAATCCATTGAAAGCGAGCTGCCATCGCTTACAGCTCAAGTAGAAGAATTGAGGCGACGACATAACGAAAAACAAAAGACTATTCGCAATCTTACCACACAAGCCAAACAGGATGAAGACACGCTTGCGCTCGCAAAAGACCGGCTGTTAAAAAGCGGAGAGGAGCAAAAAGAGCTTGAAAGGATGGGCTCAGAACTCCCAGGTATGCACGAGCGATATTGCACTCTTAAACAGGGATTTGATGTGCTGCAACAGCAATGCGCTGAATCCGAAAAGGAACTGAAAAAATCCCAAGAAAAAAAAGAAAAACAAAGAGCACAAATAACCGCGATCGATGCCGATCTGATCAAAGCCAAGCAAGGATTTGAGGCGCGTCAAAAAAACTTGGCTGGGTTGCAAAAAACACAAGCTGAGGTGGAGGAGAAAACTGAAAGATTACAAAGCGTCATTGCAGCCAAGGAGCGCGAGATGACGCAAGCCAATGAGCGTTTAGAAAAAACGAAACACGAATGGGCGCAATTACAACAACGAATTTCTCAGGCAGAGCGCGAACATCGGACCATGCAAGGAAAGTATGATGAAGCTGCAAAGCAAATCAATCAGGAGACCTGCAAAATCAGGCAAGCAAGAGAACAGCTTTTAAAAGCTGAACAGGAGCGAAAACAACTTGAAGCCATGGAAGAAAAAGCTCGCGCACAATGTGCTACTACACAAAAGACGTTAAGCGCTTTACAACAACAATGTGATGAGGCTGAAAAAAAACGTGGCGAGATGGGCGGTAAACTGCAAGAAATCGCAAGGGCTTTATTGATGGCGCAACAAGAAATAACTCAAAAAGAAGCTGATTTTCAACAGACTCAACAGGCTTTAGAAGCAATACGAAAACGGACGGCTCAAGCAGATCAAGACCTTAATGGCGCCGCACGGGAATTTTCAGTTTCATCGGAATTACCACGAGCGTCGTCACAGACCCCTCACAGCGTTTTTAGCGAGGAAAGCGCTGAGAAAATGGCAAAAACACTACACATTTTGCATCGTCAACTGTGCTGTGTAGGAAGTTGGCAGCGATATGATAGAGGAGAAGGTTCTAAGAGAACAGAACAACTTCAGCAACAAACAGAACAGCTTCGACAACAAATAGAGCAGCTTCAGCAGCAAATGGGTACAATGCTGAGACGACCTCAACAAACAACTGCTGTAGCTGTCCCTGTTATCCCCGCCCTTACTCAGCAAGGAATGAGATTTATGTTGCCATTCACGGCACCAATATCTTCTCAATCTGGGGGGACGACATCTACACCTCAACAAAAGAGGCCTGGAGGATGACTTATCTGTGGCGCTTCAGGCTTGATCTGACAGTAACCGGTTTTTAAGAAGTGACTGCCAGCAGGCTAAGTTTGAGATGTTCTGCTACAATACGCTTTTCCCTGATATTATGATTTCTCAGCTTTGGTGATCATGTCTTGTAATTTATCTTGTGGCAGTGCGCCCGGGAAAAATTCAATATCTGAATTTTTAGTCGCATTGGTTTTTGCGGCAATAAAAGCAGGAGTTCCCACAAGCCCTAGTGCTTTGACTAAAGAAAAATTGGCTGCCAGCATATCATTAATTGCTTTTTGGTTACTGCTCATATCTGATTTTAATCGATTGACATCGAGACCAAGTTTTTGAGCGATGGCGTAAACTTTGTCCTCAGTTAATGGGCCATCAGAATTTAATAAGGCTTGATGAAAGGCATAATATTTCCCTTGTTGGTTGGCGGCAAAGGCAGCAGCAGCGGCCAGTACAGAGCTTTGTCCAAAAATAGGGAAATCTTTAAAAACAATGCGTAGGTTGGGGTTGGCTTTGATGAGTGAGTCAATCGATGCGCTCATTTCTTTGCAATGGGCACATTGGTAATCAAAAAATTCAACGAGGGTTATAGAGCCTTGAGGATTACCCGCGATGAGGGCGCCTGGTGGATTGATTAAGGCCGCTATGTTTGCTTTAATACCTTCTTTCCCTTGGATCATTTGTTTTTGAGCTTCTTGTTGTTGTAATGTTTGTGAGGCCGCCACCAACACATCAGGGTTTTTAATTAAATAATCGCGCGTAATTTGTTGGATTTGTTTGACTTGGTCTGATGTGAAATTTGTTTGAATGGCTTGATCTGCTGCCATGGTCACGGTGCTCATCGTAGAGAGCGTTAACATGCTTACATAGAATATTTTTTTCACAACGTGTTCCTTTTTGTTTAGAAGTTTGCGCAGCGTAAATTAAAACGCTTGTGGCGTCAATAAGGTTCGTTTTGCGGGTTTTATATAAACTATGGTTTTAGTCGTTTATGGCCCACGTCTAGACGAAGCTTCGTTTGATACATGTTTTTGTAGGCTGCTGCGTGCTGTTGGTTTTTGCCCCGGTTTTTTTACTTCTTTAGGTGGTAATACATCGGGAGGCCATCCTCTTCGTTGAGAGGTCGTTTCTGGCGTCTGGGTTCGCGCGGTGGACGGGGAGGATTGAGGATGTCCTCCCTGCTGTGCATTGATTTCTTTTTCTTTGTCGAATCCTGTTTTTTGGGAGTCTCCCGCAAGGTTTGGTTGTTTCAAAGATTCTCGGAGTTGTTTTATTTCTCTCCTGACTTCAATAGCTGTTTGGTTTGCGATTTCCGCTGCTTCAACAGCCTGCCTTTTCAAGACAATAGAAGAGTCTGAGGTATTGAAGAGTCTATCTAAGTCGAGCACTATTTTTTCTGCTGCTGCGGCAGCAGTTTCGGCGGTTTGCAACGCTTTCTCTTTGTTTTCTGGAGCCGTATTTTTGGCACGTTGAAGGGCTTGTTGGGCCGCTTTTGCAATTTTTGGCGCATCTTCTATTGCTTTTATTGATATCGGCGGTGGTGCAGAGAGCGCCTGCATATTAACTTCTGATGCGTGAGTGGTGGTTGGCATGCCGCCACTGGGACCATCGCTTGGCGGGGGAGTTTTCGGTGTATGAGACGGTACTTTTGGGAGTTGGTCTTCTAATCCGCTTTCGACTTCGTGTAGAGTTTGAGTTAACGTAGCGTTCTCTTGTCGTAAGTTTTTGGCATGGTTTTCTAGTGAGTCGATCTGTGTTTTCAGCTCGGCGAGTTGAGTTTTTAATTGACCGCTTTCCTGTGAGTGGGCAGCCTGTTGTTCTTTGAGTTGAATTTTTAATTGATCTTTTTCTTGTGATTGAGCCGCTGCTTTATCCTGTTGTGCTTTAAGTTGTGATTCAAGTTGCGCGATGCGATCTCTCAATTGCGCTTCGATTTTTTTAGTTTCGGCGAGTTCTTTTTTTAAACCCTCAGCGGCATCTTTTGCTTGCTTTGCTTCTTGTTCGGAGTGGCTGCTTTTGGATTCCGCGTTTGCCAACTGAGAACGCGCGTCTTCAACTTCTTTTCTGGCTTGTGTGACTTGTTTCTCAGCTTTTTCCCTTTCCTGCTCCTGCGTTTTTAGCGCTTGTTTCACTTGGTCGACTTGTTCCCTTAGCTCTTCATTTCGTTTTTCTGCTTCCCGTAATGCTGATGCGATACGCGGTTCTTCTGTTGATGTGGGTGTTTGTTTTTCCCCAGTCGGCGTACCGCCCTCGCCAGGGCCAGAGGCTCGAAGCGGTTGTTGTGGTGTGGGTGTTATCGGTTTTTTCTCTGGTGGGGTTGCCGTTGCTGTTTGTTTTGGCGGCTCAATAGAATAAGCTATGCCCATCTTTTCTAATTGAGCGGCTAATGCTGCCGTTTTCTCACCTACATTTTGTCCGATGTTTACGGTGATTTTTTGTATTTGCATTTGTTTTAATATTTTGCTGCCTTCTTCTGAAGATAGTAAAAATTCTACCAATTCTTTTGAATGTTCTGAGTTCAGGCTGAGCCTTTTAGTTGTATTGGGGCCTGATGGAAAATTTAGAAAGGTTTCAAAAATATTTTTACATAAATTTTCACCAAGTGGGCCTTGATGACCGGCTGGTGGGGAGATTATGATGTATTTAGTGGGTGGTTGCCCTTGAGGGAGTACTATTATGACGTTATTAAATTGAGATGAGAGGTTAAATGGGAGAACCACCCTAGCGATGATTGAGCCAGTTCCTGCTTTGACAGCTGCATTAGTTCCCACCTCTTTGGATGCCAACTCGGCAACAGAGATTGCATTAGTAGGCTGAGGAGGGGCGGCTTGTTCTTTTTTTTGGACATCTAATTTTTGCTGTAATTTTTCATACGCTGCGATCAGCGCAGTAATAGCACTTCGTGTGCTTTCATCTTTTTCCAGTGCGGCTTTTTCTGAGAGAAGGCGAAGGTTAGCAGCAATCGCTGGGTCTATTTCTTGATCGGAGCGAATGTCAAAAGCGGGAGCATTCGATATTGTGCTGGAAATGGCTTGGATCGAGGCCATCCCTTCCAGGAGAATTTGTTCGCGAGATTTGGGCATAGGATCACTCCTTAATCATTTTTGAAACAACCGATCTAACGTTTAAATTCTAGCACAAGGTTTTTTAAAGCGCTCGTGGATTATGCTCGTTACAGCTATTCAGCGCGGCCTGGGGGATGCTTATTTTCGGGTTGTTTTTTTGGCGAAAGATGAGCATTTGTGATGATTATGCTGACCCTGTATCTTTCTCAACGGCGCTTAGGGAGGTTTCTAATAAGTTCCACAAGAGCGGGCAATAGGGAGATAAAAACAATCGCGATCACCATGATTGAAAAATGGTGTTTTATCCAAGGGATATCGCCAAATAAATAACTGCCATATAAAACAAGCATCATCCATAGTAAAACGCCGGTGATGTTAGCGATCATGAATGACATAAATTTCATTTCGCCCATACCGGCGATGAAGGGAGCGAAAGTGCGAATGATGGGTAAAAAACTCCCGATGATGATGGTTTTCTTCCCATGTTTTTCATAGAACGCGTGCGTTTTTTTAAGGTGTTTCTTTTTGACCAGTCGATGATGTGTAGTGATGATCCAGTGTCCGATTTTATGACCGATCCAAAAGTTGAGTGTGTTGCCGAGAAGTGCGGCTGTAATTAACAGAGCAAGCAAATAATAAATATTGAGCGCACCAGTTGCTGCAATGGCACCTATTGCAAATAATAATGAATCGCCCGGTAAAATAGCGGCAAAAATAATACCTGTCTCACAAAAAATAATTAAAAATAATAAGCCATACATCCAGGTGCCATATTTTAAAGCCCAAATAGATAAATAGGAGTCGAAGTGCAATAAGATTTGAGCAGAGGAGTGAAGAAAGGTCATGGCAATATTTTGTTCCAATTGATAAAAAAAGGCATGGTATACTTTAAGCGTAGGGGATTCAACTGCCTCGTTTGGTTTGAGCAGCGTGGTTACCGTTGCATGGCGAAGTGAGCAGATTGAGGTTTGAAAAAAGGAGTTATCGCGAATGATCGAGACGGCTATACAACAGAGTGCAGAAAAACAAGCGGCAGGTGATTTTTTAGGCGCAAAAGCAATTATTGAACAGCGTCTGCAGCAAGCGCCAACAAATCTTGAGCTGTTGGATCGATTGGCGTTTGTGAATATTCGATTAGGATTACTTGGTGAAGCTAAAGAAGCGTTAATCACAGCGATCAATGCGACAACAGAAGTTCCGCCCGTTTTGTATGCGCACTTAGCCGATGTTTATCGACGGCTTCATGCTTATGTGGAAGCAAAATCTTATTATGAAAAATCTCTTGCGTTATCGCCGAATGATGCCGATACCTTAAATGGCTATGGGCTATCGTATTATCAGCAGCAACAATATCAAAAAGCAGAAACCTGTTTTATTTCGGCGCTTAAGCAAAATACGGAACGAACCGATATTATGTACAATCTGGCGTTATCGTTCAAAGCGCAACAAAACCTTGCCGAAGCAACAGCTTGTTTGCTGGCGATTTTAGAAGTGGATTTGGCGCATTTGCGCGCACGTTTTTTACTTTCGACATTATTGTTGGAGAAAGGATTTATCGAAGAAGCCGAGCAGCATTTTCAGCAATTAGCGACTTTATTCCCGGACGATTTAAATTTATTAGAAAATATTGTTCGTCTTTTATTAGAACGAGATTTTTTTACAAAGGCGAAATTTTACGCTAAAAAATATATCGAGCGAGCGCCGAATCATTTGGATATGCGCTACAATTTGGGCGTCATTGCTTCACGAGAAAATCATCCCGAAGAAGCAGTATCTCATTATCGATCGGCCTTGGCGATTTATCCGCAACATTTTCCATCGCTCAATAATCTGGGTGTTTTATATTTACAACAAAACGATTTTGAATCAGCGAAGGTGTATTTAAATAGGGCGATACAACAGCAACCTGATAATATTGCATTACGGTATACGCTGAATGCTATTTCGGGAGAGGTGTCTTACCAGGAAGCGCCGCAAGAATATATTCGCAATTTGTTTGATCATTACGCCGATCATTTTGAGGCGCATTTATGCGGTGGATTGGAATATTGTGTGCCGGATCGATTGAAAGTATTGGCGGAGAGTTGTTTTCCTGAAGCGCAAAAAGCGTGGTCGATTGTTGATTTGGGCTGTGGGACAGGATTGTGTGGGAAATATTTTAGAGGGTGGGCGAAGCGTTTGGTGGGAGTCGATTTATCGCCCCGCATGTTATCGGTTGCAAAACAAAAGTCGATTTATGATGAATTAATTTTATCTGAAAATGTTGAATATTTGAGTCGTCAAATGGAAGCATTTGATTTGATTATGGCCGCCGACGTGTTTGTTTATCAAGGCAATTTGCAACCTGTGTTAGAGGCTTGTTATCGCGCGTTAAAAGAGAAAGGCCGATTGATTTTTTCAACGGAAGCGCATGAGCAAGAGAATTTTGCGATGAAATCGACAGGCCGTTTTAGTCATTCTCGGCATTATATTGAAAAACTATGTCAGCAGATTGAATTTAAATTATTAGTCTGTTCAGCTAACTCAACTCGATTACAGCGAGAATCGCCAGTGGAGGGCTATTTTTTTATTTTACAAAAATAGAAAGTTCTTTTTAAAGATTGAGGATTTTTTGCTTGGGGTGTTCTAGCGTCCGTCCAAATAAAACTGGCGTCTTGAAAAAGAGAGGAATAAACTAAATCGCTTCTAAAGAATTGTAAGGAGAAGAGCGATGAATCGGACGCGAGCTTTATTGGGCCTCATTTTTTGTTGCTTCTTACTGACGGCCTGTAGTCTTTATCACCCTCGTGCCGAAGAAGCGATGGTTGTTCAAAAAACGATTCCTATTTCATCTTTTTCTCGTTTGTCTGTTGAGGGGCCTATTCATTTAACGCTTATCTTTGGTGCGTCCGATAATTATGTCAAAATCGAAGGCATGAAATATGCAGCCGATCATTTGCGTATTCAACATCAAAAAGATCAATTAATCATCACGCCTTCGTGGTTAACATCGATGCAAAAATATCCGTTAGATGTTGAGATTTATAGCCAAGCTTCGGAATTAAAAGTGCTGACGCTTAAAAAACTTTTAAGTGTTTGTTTCGCGGCCGATCAGCGAGTGACGATTGATGCAATCGATATTGATGATGTTGCAAATTCATCTTTCAATGGGTTGTTTGATATCGGGTCATTGTTTATTCGGGGAGAAGGCCGGTTAAATGCAGCAGGTCATATTGATTTGAAAGCTGTGGTGGACGCGGGGCAGGGGGCAACAACACTTTCTGGCGTTCATGGTGATCAGATGACGATTCAGCAAGCGGGATCGGGATCTCTTTCTGTGCGCGGTTATGCGGGCGTTGAAAAAATTCAACAGGAAGGCAATGGTTCAATGGAAATTTACTGGGTCAATGGTGAAACGACAACGGTTTATTTAAAAGGAGCGGGTTCGATTGTCTTGGCCGGAAAAACTAACACTTTGATTGCGAATTTATTTGATCAAGCAAGGCTCGATACAAAATTTTTACGAGTACAAGATGTTTATGTTCGAACTCATGAGTCTGCCGTTGCGCATGTTAATACTAATAATCGCCTTTTTGCCTACGCGGTGGATCAAAGCCAAATTAATTACTACATGCCTTCTTCTGAGGCGTATCAGAACACGGCAGGTAATGGAGTGGTGTTGTCAGTGAGGAAAAATCAACAAGGAGGGTCGTGAAATGAAAGTTCAAATTATTTTTTATAGTATGTATGGGCATGTATATCAGCTTGCAGAAGCGGTCGCAGAAGGCGCCAGACAGGTTCCGGATGCTCAGGTTAATTTGTTTCGAGTTGCCGAATTAGTGCCGGATGAGATTTTAGCTAAAAGTGGGGCGAAGCAGGCGCAAAAAATATTTGAGCATATTCCTATTGCAACGGTTTCTCAGTTAGTCGAAGCCGATGCGATTTTATTTGGGACGCCAACTCGATTTGGAAATATGTGCGCACAAATGCGTAATTTTCTGGATCAAACTGGGGATGTTTGGATGAAGGGGGAATTAATTGGGAAAATCGGCAGTGTTTTTTCAAGTACAGCAAGCCAACATGGCGGACAAGAAACAACAATTACCAGTTTTCATACCACGTTGCTCCATCATGGGATGATTATCGTTGGCGTTCCGTATTCAGCGAAAGAGCTTTTAACCATGCAGGAAATTACTGGTGGAACGCCTTACGGCGCGACAACGGTAACGGGTGCTGATGGCAAACGGCAACCGAGCGAAAACGAATTAAAAATTGCTCGATTTCAAGGAAGGCATGTTGCTGAAATAGCCCAAATGCTTAAACGAGGAAAAGTTGTTTAGCTGCAAATGAATTCATAGAGGCGATTCTTGTGGTCGCTCAAAAATCGCGGGCATCTTCGAGACTGGGTACCCAAAATGGGGGCTTCTACAGGCGGATTAAAAAATCATCCAAAATCTGGGTGTTTTTGTGTCGTCACGATCGCGGTGAATAATTACTAAGGTTGAAGCACAGGTTATTGCGGCATCATTTCTGATAGTGTGGTTTTTCTGAACATACTGGAATAGTTTTTTCTTCATCAACACAAGCTTTATCGCATGCTGCAACAGGCTTTCTAACTTCTTTTTCTCCGATGGCGATTTCAATGCGCCGATTTTTTTGCATGCCGGCCAGTTTTTCGTTAGTCGCAATAGGACGCGATGAGCCCTCGCCGGCAACAGTAACCCGATTGTTATTCGGACGAGGAATTAATCCTTGAACCCAAAGAGAATTAAAAACAGCAGTTGCTTGGTCTGTAGAGAGTTGTTTATTTTGTTGATCTGTTCCAATCGGATCGGTATGGGCGCTAATTGTAATTTTTTGGTTGGGATAGCTTTGTAAAAATTTACCGAGCTCTATGAGGGTTTGTTGTGATTCAGGGATCAATTCAGCAGAGTTTGGCTCAAAGAGCGCATCACTGGGGATCACAAGGATAAAGCGTTTGTCGAGTGACACTGTTTGCACGCCCTGTTTTTCTAAAGCGGCGAGATGGCTATTCCTGGTATCTACTTGAGCGGGGCATATGGAAGGTTTTTGCCAACGACACGCGAACCCGTGGCAATCTACTGAGCAGGGGGATAGAGGAGGCGACGCGCAACCAGATAATAAAGTCGTTAATGCGCCAAAAATCGAAGCCAAATGCTTTATGTTCATTGCAGATCGTCCTTGCGTCAGTAGTTGTTGATGTTGATCATAGTCGATGGGTTATTGTAAGTCTAGCGCGGTTTTATTGAGTTGGGAGGCGTCTTAATTTTTAAATAACCTGAGTTCGGGATAAGAAAATGAGATTTTTGCGTAGGGGCGGCCTTTATGGCCGCCCGGGCACCCACAAGGGGCGCCCCTATGCAAAGATGTTACCGTAAATCCCCATACAGAAATTGTAATAAAGTAATCGCGGAAAGTGTTGCGGTTTCTGTTCGTAAAATGCGTGGGCCCAATTGAATCGATAGGAAATGATATTTTTTTGCGAGCTCAACTTCGTTATCGCTCAAGCCACCTTCAGCGCCGATGAGTAAAGCGATCGAGCTGGGTGGGGGCGTTGAGATTTTTAAATGGTGTTCAGCCGTCGGATGTAAAACAAATTTCAACTCAGCGGATTGATGTTGTATCCATTCGTCGAGAGGCGTAATCGGGTGCAATATCGGCAATCGATCGCGGCCGCATTGCTCACAGGCGCTCACGATAATTTTTTGCCAATGCACACATTTTTTTTCGCCCTGTTCTTTCGAGCATTTGATAGCACAAAAATCGGTTAAAAGAGGGGTGATTTCAGTGATACCCAATTCCACGGCTTTTTGAATCGCAAAATCCATTTTTTCGCCGCGAGAGAGACTTTGCCCTAAGTGAATTTTTACGGAGGATTCTTTATTGACGGTGCGAAAGCTTTTGATTTGTATGGCAACCGCTTGTTTTTTTATCGAAGCAATTTCTGATTCATATTCCCCCCCTTCCCCATTAAATAAAATCAGGGAATCGCCGACTGAGCAACGTAAAACATGCGCTAGGTGATGAGACGTGGCAACGGTTAACGAAATGCCAGCCCCAATTGAAAGCGGGACTGGCTGATAGATCCTCGGAATATGTGCGCTAATAGCGGTAATTCTCCGGTTTGAAAGGGCCTTCAATCGAAATACCTAAATAGAGCGCTTGTTTTTCGGTTAAGTGCGTTAATTGTACGCCGACTTGTTTCAAGTGTAATCGAGCGACTTTTTCATCGAGCTGTTTGGGTAACGTGTACACTTTCTTTTCGTACTGACTGTGATTTTGCCAGAGTTCGATTTGCGCCAATGTCTGGTTGGTAAATGAGGCGGACATCACGAAGCTCGGATGACCTTGTCCGCAACCTAAATTAACCAAACGGCCTTCGGCTAATACGATTAAGCGCTTATCACCCGGCATGGTAATCTGATCGACCTGCGGCTTGATATTGATCCAAGGGTATTTTCGCAAAGAGGCAATATCGATTTCTGAATCGAAGTGGCCAATGTTGCAAACAATCGCAAGGTCTTTCATTTGAATCATGTGCGCATGCGTAATGACGTCGCAATTGCCTGTCGCCGTCACAAAAATGTCACCTAATTTACAGGCATCGTTCATGTCGACGACCGAATAGCCTTCCATCGCGGCTTGCAATGCGCAAATCGGATCAATTTCGGTAATCAGTACTTTGGCGCCTAATCCTCGAAAGGCTTGTGCGCACCCTTTTCCGACATCGCCAAATCCGAGCACGACGCAAATTTTGCCCGCGATCATCGTATTTAAAGCGCTTTTTATGCCGACCATGAGCGATTCTCGGCAGCCATATAAATTATCAAATTTTGATTTTGTGACGGAATCATTGACGTTAAAAGCCGGCGCTAATAAGGTGCCTTTTTCCATCATTTCGTATAAGCGTCGAACACCGGTGGTTGTTTCTTCGGAAATGCCGCGAACTTGTTTCATGAGCTCGGGGTATTTTTCATGCATGACGATTGTTAAGTCGCCGCCATCATCCAAAATCATGTTAGGCGTCCAATTGTTGGGGCCGTGAATTGTTTGCTCAACACACCACATATATTCTTCTTCTGTTTCGCCTTTCCAAGCAAAAACAGGAATGCCCATCGAAGCAATCGCAGCCGCCGCTTGATTTTGTGTTGAAAAAATATTGCAGGATGACCAGCGAATTTCGGCGCCGAGCAGATGCAAGGTTTCGATTAATACCGCCGTTTGAATTGTCATGTGTAAACAACCGGCGATGCGGGCGCCTTTTAGCGGTTGTTTGTTTTTATATTCTTCGCGCAAAGCCATGAGCCCCGGCATTTCATTACGGGCAATAGCCATTTCTTTTAAGCCGAAATCCGCTAAAGAAATATCGGCAACTTTATAATCGAGTTTTTGTGTCATATTAAATTCCTTATTTAGCATCCGCTTTTAAAGCAGCTGCTTTGTCAGTTTTTTCCCAAGAAAAGTTGGGTTCTTCGCGACCGAAATGGCCGTATGCGGCTGTTGCTTCATAGATGGGACGCTGCAAATCTAACATCTCGATGATGCCTCGAGGGCGCAAGTTAAAGTGTGTTCGAACTAACTCCGCTAATCGATCGCAAGAGATTTTTTCTGTACCAAACGTTTCAACATGAATTGAAATAGGGTCGGCAACCCCAATGGCATAAGAAATTTGCACTTCACAGCGATCGGCTAAATCAGCTGCGACAATGTTTTTAGCAACGTAACGAGCGGCGTAAGTCGCGGATCGATCGACCTTCGAAGGATCTTTCCCCGAGAAGCAGCCACCACCATGCCGTGCCATGCCGCCATAAGAATCGACGATAATTTTACGACCCGTTAACCCGCAATCACCTAAAGGCCCGCCGACGACGAATCGGCCGGTGGGGTTCACGTAAATGCGCGTATGCTTATCCATGAATTTTGCTGGAATGAC
>MGXI01000071.1:0-362 GCA_001801315.1 Gammaproteobacteria bacterium GWF2_41_13
CCCATAGTACGCCAGCATTCCATCCGGGTGCCCAGTCCGTCATCTCGCTTTGGTTGAGTTGGTCGTTCACGATTGAATCAGTCGTATTGACTTGATTAAATTTAATTTCGGCGCGATTGGCGTCGATGCCTAATCCGATGGATAAATACGGTAAAACACGATAAGCAACAGACGGCGATAAATCAAAAATGCGCAGATCAATTTTTGATAACGTATAACGGGTAAATTCATTTTGTCCATAATTGGTTGCCACATCGAAGGGAGACGTGACATTAAATCCAAATCCCCATTTATCATCGAGTGGGGCGCCATATAAAAAAGTCGGCAGCAAGCGCATATCGCCGCCTTGTGCGAGGCCTGTG
>MGXI01000071.1:369-16955 GCA_001801315.1 Gammaproteobacteria bacterium GWF2_41_13
AAAAGTCGCCGACAGTGGGGGACACGTTTGTTTGACCCTTAAATTGCGTATTACTGATGTCAGTGATCAGTGAAAAAATGCCGTCCTGTCGCGAAATACGTGTGAGGCCCGCGGGGTTATAAAAGCTGGTTGAAGCGTCGTTGGCGGAAGCGGCCGCGCCCGCCGCAAAATTGCCGACACTGGCGCCGCTTTGGGTATTGAGTTGAAAACGAGAGGCGAGAGTAGGTTGAGTGAGGGTGAGTAACGTTAGTGTGCTAACGACACATGTTAGGATTGAGGATCGAGGATTGAGGTTCTCGGGAATGAGTCGTCGAACGATGTTTTTTGATGTTTCTGTAAACTGTTGTTTCATTTCTATACCTCTTTTTCGCTACCTCTACCAATCAAATCCGGCGCTTATTATGCCGATGAAATGCTCAATGCTCAATGATGTAAATCATTTACGCGCGTCTAGCGAAGGAATGACTATTCAATGGTTAAAATCACGGGCGCGTGATCAGACGGTTTTTCTAATTTGCGCAAAGCACGATCAATCGTGCAGGTTTTGCAATGAGAGACCAGGTTTTTGCTGGCTAAAATTAAATCTAAACGCAGTCCGTGATTACGCTGAAAGCCTAATTGCCGGTAATCCCACCAGCTATACGATTTTGGTGGCTGTTCAAATAATCGAAATGTATCAGAAAATCCGAGCGCCAATATTTTTTTAAGTGCCAAGCGCTCTTGGTCGCTGACCAATACTTGTCCTTTCCAGGCAATCGGATCGTACACATCTTGATCTTCCGGCGCGATATTAAAATCACCGAGGATAATGATGTTCTGGTAAAGGGCTAATTGTTCTTTTAAGTACTGACGTAATTGCTCGAGCCAAGCGAGTTTATAGGTGTATTTATCGGAATCGATGGAAGCGCCGTTTGGGACATAGAGATTGATGATGCGCAATGCATCGATGGTTGTAGCTAAAAATCGTTTTTGATTAGGATCCGTATGAGGCAAGTCTTTCAGAATATCGTGGAGTGGTTTTTTGCTGATGGTGGCAACGCCGTTATAGGTTCTTTGACCGTTGAAAACGACATGATATCCTAAGGCTTCAATAGCGGCTTGTGGAAAACATTCGTCGGGTGTTTTTGTTTCTTGTAGCGCTAATAGGTCGGGCCTGTCATTTTTTAAAAAATTCAATACCTGTGGTAGGCGCATTTTTAACGAATTAACATTCCAAGTAGCAATGATTGTGGGTGGTTGAAAGGCGACATGCTGCTTTATAATGCTTTTTGATGCTGTCATTTCTATACTCCTTTGCGAACAAAAGGCGTGGTGTAATTATTCGGTGCTTTTTAAGGAACGTCCATATTTTGGCGCTTTTTGACGAAAAATCTCTTCAAAATGCTCATGTATTATTTATACACCCCGCTTTCTCATCGACTTTTCGTCAAAAATCATCCAAAATCTGAACGTTCTTGCATCATCACGATTGCCGTGAACAGTTACGGTGTGATTAAAACTGTTTATTGTTTTTCTGCATAGTCCATCTTTTTCTTGCAGTGATCAATAAGTTTTGCTATAAAGCATCCTCTTTTTTTCTAATTTAAATAAGTGGTTGAGGGTAATAGTATGTCTCAAGTTTGTATGGTGACGGGCAAGAAACCCCTGGTTGGGAATAATGTCTCGCACTCTCATCGAAAAACGAAGCGTCGTTTTAATCCAAATTTACATGAAAGACGCTTTTGGCTCGATGGCGAAAAACGATTCGTTAAATTGCGGGTCAGCTCAAAAGGGTTACGTATCATCGATAAAAAAGGTATTGAAGCCGTACTTGCTGATATTCGTGATCGTTGCGAGTAATTGAACACTAAATAAGAGGTAATTTTTATGGCAAGCGGGCGCGACAAAATTCGATTAAATTCAACCGGTAAAAAGAAAGATGGAAAGCCAACGGGTTATTTTAAGACGACGACAAAAAACAAAAAAACGATGACTGAAAAGCTCAAAAAAAGATGCTTCGATCCTCGCGCATGGAATGCAGAGACTCAAACAACGGGAATGCATGTTTTGTTTGAAGAAGGTAAAATTAAGTAATTTCGGTAGCGATTACCGCGACAAGAATATTCAGGTTTTGAACGATTTTTTAATCCGCCTGTAGGGGCACCTCTTGTGGGTGCCCTGTCTCGAAGATGCCCACGATTTTTGGGCGACCACAAGGATCGCCGCTACAAATTTATTTGCTTAGAGCATGATGATCGCACGTTACGGATTAGCTATTTCTGTTGAAACGCCGAGAATAAAGACAGCAAACCAAATACCAAAGCGTAAAACCCGATAAACCAAGCAAGCATGATGATCGCACTTGCAGGGAAACCTAATAAGAAAACACCCGCAACGAGCGAAAGTACGCCGCCAGCGCCCAATAAAAATCCTTGATCAAAAGTGCGGTGTAATTGAATATAAGCGATCAGCTGAACGATACCTGTAATCATTGCCCATACCGCGATCACATAAATTAAAAAATGTTCAGTAACAGTCGGCCACGTGAAGACCAAAATACCAGCGAGCATGCTGAAAAAGCCTTCAATTAGTGAAGTCCACCAGCCTGTATCATATTCTCGACTAAATAAAGCGAGTAAAATAGTCAATCCGCCGCTCGCGAATACGTAAATCCCAAAAATGACGACTAAAATAGAAAAGGTAAGATGCGGGTAAAATAAAGCGAACAACCCAAATAATACGGCAATAATGCCGCGACCAAACGTATACCAAAACGATTTGTCGTAGATAACCAACATGGGTAGACATCCTTTTACTTTAGTTAGATCACTGTATAATACACAAACTTTTTTAAAGAAGCTATGTTATGCAGATTATTCGCGGCATCCAAAATTTGACCACATCGCTGAAGGGATGTGCATTGACGTTGGGTAATTTTGATGGTGTTCACCTGGGGCATCAACAATTAATTGCGCGCGTGGTGGAGGTGGCGAAAGCGCGACAATCACTGTCGGTGGTTGTGATTTTCGAGCCGCAGCCTCAAGAATTTTTTCATCCTTCTCATTGTCCTGCGCGGCTCTCTCGATTACGAGAAAAGCTGAGTGCATTCAAAGCAATGCGAGTCGATTGTGTGTTAATTTTACGATTTAATGCCGTATTGGCCGCATTATCGGCCCAGGGATTCGTGTCTGAAATTTTGGTTAAACGACTCCATGTGCAACATGTGATTGTCGGGGAAGATTGCCGTTTCGGGGCACATCATCGAGGCGATGCTGATTTTTTAATCGCGCAAGCTGTGTATCATCATTTTGTTGCAGAAAAAGTGCCGACATTATTGATCGAAGCAGAGGGGAGGTCGATACGCATCAGCAGCACCCTGCTTCGGCAGGTATTAGTAGCGGGAGATTTACGGCTTGCAAAAAAACTATTGGGACATGTTTATTGTTTGTCAGGTCATGTTTCATGCGGTGCACAACGGGGGCGAACTTTGGGATTTCCAACGATCAATATTGATTTGCATCGTAAAAAATCCCCCTTACTAGGTATTTTTGCCGTACAAGTTAAAGGGCTTGACGATCGATTCATCGAGGGTGTTGCTAATATTGGTTATCGTCCGACGGTTCAAAGGAGTACCAGCCATTCACTCCAACCCATTTTAGAAGTGCATTTGTTTGATTTTGACGAGATGATTTATGGGCGGTTTTTGCGGGTTGAATTCATTCATAAAATACGCGATGAAATTAAATTTTCTTCGATGGAAGCGCTGAAAGTTCAAATTGGGAAAGATGTAGAAGAGGCGAAACGCGTGCTGTATTCCTCGCGAATAGGTTAGGATTACACCGATACGAGTTTTGCGCTTTGTTAGGTTGTCCAGTGGATCTTTCTTCTGTCATTGCGAGGTATGCCTGAAGCAATCCAGAGAATAAAACTAGATTGCTTCGGGCATACTTCGCAATGATGGGAGATTGGATTGTTTCGACTATGTTAACGTTTAACAAAGCGCGCAGGGTATATCATTTTCTTCGACCACCCTTGCCTTGTCCGATGGTTCTGCCGATTGATCGAATCCGTTTTGTCATGCAGCGATGACAGGCGGAGGCGCATTCGTTGATACACGCTTTCCCCGGATAAATTTCGTATTTTACGCGATATTGCACGGGCGTTACATTCGGCATCACAACATTCGCGCCGCGTGATAGGCCCAGTTCTCGGCCGAAGGTTTTATTTAATGTCGCAAGCGCTGTTGTGCTCGGGATATTAGCTTTCGGGCAAAGGATTCTCGAGAGAGCAATGATTTTATAAGTCATCAATTCGGTGGCAGGAACCTGTTGTTTTGTCAGCTCTGTATAGTCTGAAATCTCGCGCTGGATCCCGCGGTCAAGCCGCGGGATGACTGCAAGTGATTCTGTGGTTGCTGGGGCATTTTTGGGTTTTATAGCGCTGTGATTTTTATCCTGTAGTTTGATTGTATCATCGCTGTCATCCCGCAGCTTGACCGCGGAATCCAGAACAAAATCACTGCCATGGAATGATGACTGTACTGAATTCTCGATATAAGGGCCAACGCCAATCATGTCTAAATCGAGAGATTGAAACAGGCGTAAATCATTCACGATAGATTCATACGTTTGCCCAGGAATGCCAATCATAATGCCGCTGCCAATTTCGAGCCCTAGTTCGCGGCATTGTTTTAATAATTGAATGCGTTGATCCGGCATTTCTTGCGGTGTTAAAGGGGGATGAATGCGACGATATAAAAAAGGATCGGACGTTTCAAATCGTAATAAGTAACGATCGGCACCGGATTGTTTCCATAAATGCAACTCTTCCAGCGGCCTTTCGCCTAAACTTAATGTGATCGCTAAGGGTGTTTGCGATTTGATGGTGCAAATGATGTCAGCGATGTTTTCGGCGGTTAGACCGTAATCTTCACCGGATTGCATGACGATCGTGCCGTAACCAAACTGTTCGATTTGTTTAGCGCAATCGATCATTTCGTTTTTCGTCATGCGATAGCGCTCGACGGCAGTAGTTCGGTTGATACCGCAATAAGTACAGGTTCGTACACAGTGATTAGAGATTTCGACGAGTCCTCGCAGATGAACTTCATTGCCGACGTGTTCTTGTCGAACCTGATTAGCCATCGCCCATAATTTTTCTAATTCACTTGAATTTTCTGTGTGTAGCCAAGATAGAATTTCAGTGGGATTCATCAGTTATTTTTTCTCGGATGATTGATGTGAACGATAGGCTGCCAATGCTTCCGGAAAAGGTTCAATCGCGCGCTCTAAAATGCCCAAGCAATGAGCGATGACTAGCCCATAATTCGAACAAGGGACACCGACTTCGTGGCATCGTAATAATCGAGTGAGTATTTCGCGACGATTAAACATGCAGCCACCACATAAAACTACGAATCGATAGGACGATAAATCTTTCGGGAAATCATGGCCTTGTATCACCTGAATATCTAACTCGCCGCCCACATGACGATTCATCCATCGGGGAATTTTGACACGACCGATGTCATCTTTAATCGGGTGATGTGAGCACGATTCGCTGATCAATACACGATTGCCAGGTTTTAACCGATCGAGCATGAGGGTGTCGATGACCTGAGAAACTAAATCGCCTTTTAATCGAGCGAATAAAATAGAAAAACTCGTGAGCAAAACACCACTTGGCGTTTCACGTGCGATTTGTTCAAATGCAGAAGAATCGGTGACGACTAATTTGGGCGGACGGTTTAATGCTTCGAGTGCTTTTTTAAATTCGCTTTCTTTGACAACAATTGAAAGTGCATTACCATCGAGCGCATCACGGATGGTTTGGACTTGCGGTAATAATAATCGGCCTTTGGGTGCTTCGTTATCAATTGGCATCACTTGTACGACGGTTTCTTTGGGGCCGACGATATCGCGCAAAATAACGGGATTGTTGAAAAATGATTCGGGCGCCGTGGTTAAAATTGCCTCACGTAATTGATCTAATCCAATGTGCGCTTGAACGGAAGTGAATACGGTCGGTATTTTTTTTGCTTGTAATTTCGCGAGTATTTCTGGTTGCGCTTGCGCTAAATCGATTTTATTAAACACAATAAAATAAGGGATTTTTCGTTTTTGTAATTCTTCGAGTATTTGTTCTTCAAAAGCTGTCCATTGGTTGGCTTCGGTAATGATAATTCCTAAATCCGTTCGATCGAATATTGCACGCGTTTTTTCCATGCGCAATTGTCCCAGTTCACCGATATCATCTAAGCCAGCGGTGTCAATAAACAGCACAGGGCCGAGGGGTAAAAATTCCATAGGTTTTTCGACTGGGTCGGTCGTTGTGCCGGCTTCTGCAGAGACGATTGAAACGGCTTGTCGCGTCAGTGCATTGAGTAAACTGGATTTACCGACATTGCGCCGACCGAATAAACCGATATGTAATCGAAAACTTTTACACGAACACATCGCGTTGCCCTGCCTTAATCCGTTCAAGTAATTCTATTGCAAGTGATTGTGCTTTTGTGCCCATTTTTTCTAATTCTTGCTGAATCAATTGTTCACCTGCTTCACGTGTTTTCGGTGAGGCAAAATCAAGGAGGTATTCTTCAAATGTGGCGAGCGCATTCGGCGAACAGAAGTGTTTAATTTCACCGGGTTTGGCCAAATCCATAAAATCATGACCGGTGCGACCGAGTCGATAACACGCTGTGCAAAAACTCGGGAGATAGCCCATTGAGGCGATATCGTAGATTACTTCATCGAGCGATCGATGATCGCCTAGCGCGAATTGCCCTGCTAGTTCTTGATCATT
This sequence comes from Gammaproteobacteria bacterium GWF2_41_13, assembly GCA_001801315.1. Lineage (GTDB taxonomy): Bacteria > Pseudomonadota > Gammaproteobacteria > UBA12402 > UBA12402 > UBA12402. The sequence continues at coordinate 7,150 of MGXI01000071.1, forward strand.
CTCTGATGAATAACCCCCTGGATTCGTACGGCTACCCGCGGAAATTTGCGAAATCCCGAGCGCCAGTGCGGTGCGCCTGGTTTCAGGCGATTCGCGGGTCGATAAAATGATGCCAGTATAAGGAACGGCTAATCGTAAAATGGCGATGATTTTAGCAAAATCCACATCCGAGACAGGATGCGGCGGAGAAGCAGCGATTTCAGAACCTAAAGCAGGTTCTAAACGGGGGATGCTAATCGTATGAGGACCAACGCCATATTTCGTATTTAAGTATTCAGTATGTTGTAAGAGGGCGAGGATCTCAAAACGCCAATCGGCCAAACCAAAGAGTACGCCAACGCCGATATCATCAATGCCCGATAGCATGGCGCGATCAATGGCGGTTAATCGCCAATCATATTCTCTTTTTTTGCCGCCCAAATGGACTTTGCTGTAAGTTTCGCGATGATAAGTTTCTTGAAAGAGTTGATAGGTGCCAATATTGGCCTGTTTTAAACGATGAAAATTTTCTCGATCTAAAGGTGCGATATTGACGTTCAATCGACGAATGCTGCCGCGATCTGTTTTGGTTTGATAGACTGTTTCAATCGCGTCGAGAATATATTGAAAACCGTCATTCGGATACGATTCTCCCGCGACAAGGAGTAATCGCTTGTGTCCTTGATTGATTAATAATTTAACTTCTTCGGCAATTTCTTGCTGCGACAGCGCACGACGTTTAATGGCTTGATTCGTCGCGCGAAACGCACAATACGCACAATCGTTACCACATAAATTGGAAATATAAAGTGGCGCGAATAGTACGATGCGATTGCCATAGATCATTTCTTTGACTTGTTTCGCTGTTTGGAACAGTTGATCCAATAATGCCGGCGATTGAATCGGGATCAATGTGGCAACATCGGACGATGAAAGGCCTTTCAATAAAAGCGCTTTTTTTAAAATTGTATTGATTTGCTCAGCATTTTCTGTGGCGTGCGAGGAGATGAGCCGCTCGATGCTTTGTTCGTCGATAATTTTTTGTGTGTTCATATGTTGTCTACCTTTAGAATTTGCGCGAAGTATAGGACATTTAAGATTGATGATACAAGGGTTGTTGATTGATTGAGGGCGAGGCGGACAGACTACCTACCGTCATTGCGAGGAGCGTTAGCGACGAAGCAATCCAGAAAAAATCTGGATTGCTTCGGACATATCTCGCAATGACGAAAGAGTGGATTCCTTCGGGCATACCTCGCAATGACGATGAGGATCGCTTTAGCGATGCCTTGATGATGAAGAGTCGCTTCGGCTTGTATCTCGTAATGACGAAAGACTCGTCGCTCTTCGCAGTCCCCGCAAATGATAGAAGGATAATAGCGCGATTCGCTGCATAAGCGAGCAAAATGCGAAACTCGAGAAAGTTTATTCAACGAATCAAATAAAAAAAGAGCGAAATGGAAAATACCGTCTATAGTTTATGTCTCATTGGGTGTAAGCAAATAACTACAATGTGAATAATAATAAATAAAGGAAAGTAATTATGACTAAAGAAAATAAAGCAAATGCCGATCAAGAAGATTCAGCGTTAGATGAAGTTGTACATCTCCCTAGACTTTCTGATAGAGATATTGCTTGTGGAATCGCCCTAGAGGAGCCACCAATGCGCCAAGAGGCAGAGGATAGTATTCTATCGTACAGCAAAATGCTTGAATCATTACATCGAATGACGCAAGAAACAGAAAGCAGGAGAAAAGAACAAGAACAGACAGGACGTTGTTTTGTTTTGCTTGGTTCCCTGATTGAAATGCCGGCATATACTTCGAGCAGTAGTTATGGCGATACAAGCGCTTTTCTAAAAAGGTTGAAAGAACGGCAAGTTTCTTTAACTCCGCCACCACCGGCATCGTCATCGACTCCCCCATTACCTGTTCATCGTAGATAATTTTATTTCCCACAAGCATCTTTCGATGCTTGTGGTATACTGCGCGCTTAGCCAGCCAGACAGTCGCTGTGAATGAAAATTCATGGAGGAAAGTCCGGGCTCCATAGGACAAAGCGCCAGATAACGTCTGGGAGATGAAAGTCTACGGAAAGTGCCACAGAAAATATACCGCCGATTTTTTCGGTAAGGGTGAAATGGTGCGGTAAGAGCGCACCGCATTGTTGGTAACAACAATGGCAGGGTAAACCCCGCTTGGAGCAAGACCAAATAGGAGTTCCGTTCAATCTTTTGATTGAATAAAACGCGGTCCGCGTTGAACTCGGGTTAGGTCGCTTGAACCCTCGAGTGATCGAGGGTCCAGATGAATGACTGTCCACGACAGAACCCGGCTTATCGGCTGGCTAATTTGTAAGGATTGAGAAAGAAGACTACCTGCCGTCATTGCGAGGAGCGTAAGCGACGAAGCAATCCAGAGCTCTGCCCGTCATTGCGAAGCGCACTAGCGAGTTTTTACACGCGATAACCAATCATCTGAGCAGCTTGTCCTTGTAATCCATTTTTTTGCCGTGTGTAAAGTTCAACGTGCCAGTCGTGTTAATTCAGTGTTAAGTTTTCCTTAAGATTCATGGTTTATACTGATTTTGGATATGGATATTGGTCGAATCGCACAAGTCCAGAATATATCTAGAAAAAGCGCGATTTCATATTCATAGAAGATAAACAAATAAAAGGAAGGAAAAATTTATGCAGTCATCTAACTTCGATTATTTTACTTTTGAAAAAAATGTAACTCAAGAGGGGGATGCAATTTTAACGCAAGCAGAACAGACAAAGAGAACTTCGCTATATGAAGCAAAAGCTGCGCTCGAACAAGACTCACCAGTAGCGCGAAAAGCACAATATCAATTATTAGCCTTCGATGTTGCAATTTTAGATGAGAGGATTAAGCGCACATATTATTGTTTTAATAGATTCACTGCTGATATTGCTTGCGAGAAATTGAAAGCAAATTTTTCAGAAAAACAGCAGGAATTAAAACGCGCAGAGCAAAAAGCAAAATATGATTCGATTTTAGATAAACAAACAGCATCAACGAATGTGAGAAGACGTAGTCGTTCTAATTCTATGAGCGGCATCGTATCGAGAGTATTACCGCCTACAGCTAGCACAGTTGAGGCATTAACGCTTTGCGGCATGATAGCGAAAGTTCCTCTTCATTTATCGCCGAGAACACAAAAAAATATAGTGCCGCCGCACATTTCTCCGCAAGGTAGTGCATCATATAATCTTAGAATGAGTGTAGATCTAACGGGGAATCCTATTTTTACATTAGAAGAAAAAAGCAGGAAAAGAAGTTTAGATAAAGAGCTAGGTGAAGCAGTCAAAAAAAAGCTCCAAGCAGAAAAGCATCTTGAAGAGCAAAGAAAATGTGCGAAGAAAGAGGAAGAAAAGAAAACCAGAGAATGTCCAAACAATTTTTCTCCTTTAGCTTTAGCCACGGCCGCTTTAAAGCAAGCAATTATCAAAGAAGCAAAGGCGCGTTATCAGTTACTTGCTTTTGAGGTCGAGGTATTGGATGAAAGACATCATCGTACTTACATAACTGGTCCTGTTACACGATTTGCAGACGAGAATCTTTGCCTCCTTTTAAAAAGGAATCTTGAAAGCAAAAAAACTCAGCTGCAACAGGTTTCTGAAGAAATCAGATGTTTAAGAAAACCTTTATTCGAGCAATGCCCGCAGGGGTTTTTCAGCCAATCTTCTGGTCTTGCTGAGGCTTTAAAGCAGCGACAACGTCCGCTCTCTGAAAGAAGGGTCGAGAAAATGATGGAGCGTCATGATAGGCTTTTCGCGCTCTAATTGAGTATAATTATTACATGAACGGTAACTATTTTTAGGGCTTTTTTGAGTATTACGTACTATATTTAATCAGTGGAAAAAGATGAAAGTCTTAAAATAGACAGGAGGTGTTTATGTTGGCGCAGGGTACTGCTACATTCGATCAACTCATGGCAGTTTTATCAGCGGGAGATTTTACCGATAGTGGGTACACCAAAGATTCTAAAGATTCTTTTGACACCTTATTTTCTGCTGAGAAAAAAGAGGCATTGAATAAACTTGTCGTTAAAATGAAATCAGATTTACCACCTGATTGGTCTTTGTTAGATGCGTATGTAAAGTCGAATTTTCGCCAGTCTCGTAAACGGATTCAAGAAAATATCGCCATTTTACTTCGAATGGCGATTACAAGAGTTTTATTAACACAATTAAACGATTTATTAACCCTGTTTGTCACAGCTTATCAGTTGGAAGGCAGAGAGGTTGATCGAGAAAAAGTAAAAATCAAAAAAACAGGGGCCATGGAAATTTATGAGACCAAACAAGAGGCGCAGCCCCGATTGGTCAATGAGGCAAAATCGGTGGGTTTGTCCTGCGCGGATTGGTTAGATCAACGGACAAGCATCGCTGTCAATGACATGATACCACCAACCGATGCTCTGTTTTTCTTAAGAAAGGCTTTTCATTTTACGCTGCCTGTGGCGGATCATTTGCAGAGACGTTTATGGGGCGGGCAAGAGACAGAGGAAGAACGGTCGCTTTCAACTGAACTTTTGTTAGCGCAAGCGCATGCGGAGTACGAATCATTTGCAAATCGTATTCGTTACGAGAAAGTTCATAAAAAAGATGCGGTTAAACTGAAAGAATTTGATCGATTGCAGCGGCTGTTGCATGGAGCATTGTCTACGCCGATAGGTCAGGCGCTTCATTATGTACAGACTCAACTGAGGGGAGTTCGCAATCCTTTTGTTGCAGGGCAATTAAATCGAGCTTTAGAAGGCTTTGAAGATGAGTTGGTTGAAATTTATCGTGGGTATAGGCGCAATGGAACGGGATTATATCTTTCTGAAAAACAGAGAAAGGATTTGAGTAAAGCATTTAATAAAAGTATCGTGAGATTTTTTGAAAGAGCTCAACCAATGGGCGTGAGTCGAGGACTGGAAAGTCCCGCGGTTTTTATGGTAGCTCGCGGGTATCAATCTTCAGCTGGCCTTATAGGTCAAATCGGGAAGAGTTTCTATACAGACATGCAACCATTCGTAAGCCGTGTTGAATCTTTTTTTACCCATGTCGATGGCGATCTAGGAAAAGATCGGCAAATAGAGGATAATTTATTACAAGAGATCGACTTATTGCAGCGGTATGCACCACAACTTATTCCAGCGCAATTACGCGAGATATATCACCAACAACAAAGTTATTTTTCTCAAATGGCGTTTTCATCTCGAGAAAAAATGGTGTTTCGAATTCAGTTGCTTAATCGATTAGCGACACTTTTAAATGAGGCTAAACCTTATTTTCCGACACTTGAAAAAGCTTTTTTAGATACGACTGATCATCCGTTTGTGGATACTTTATGCAAAAATGCTTGCATATACTACGGCGTAGACAGTCAAGCGGTCCGATCGCATATTATCGATAGAATTCGAACGGGTAAAACAGTTCCTTTTTGGATGGCTCAATACGTGGGTTTCCGAGATCCAGGCAATGAGGCACAATGGCAAACCGTATTATCTCTTGTGAAACCTGAAATGCCCGCTGATGTAGCAGAACTTCGAGAAGAGGTATTAATAGCGATTGCTGAAAGAGCAAAAACAAGAAATACAGCGAATGATTTCACTTCAATGCGTGAATTTCAGGTGAATAAACAAGCGGGCGGATTAGGTCCACTGGTTTTTGTCGAGAATGTTCCTGAGTTAGCAGACGAGCAAGTATTTCTAACGTGGCAAACAGAAAGAACCCAAGCATGGCGCCAGTTTTGGGAAGGGCAGATCGCTGCTTTGAAAATGCAGCAAGCATTTAATCAATCGAAAAAACCAGAGAAAACCATCCAAGCAGTGGTTGATGGAATGAAGCAACCCATTTGCTTACTGGCAGGAAATCAATTCCGAATCTATCGTCCCAAAAAATCAGATCCGACCGTAAGCCCTATTTTTGTTCGTGTTTCCACAGAAATGCAACATCCAAAAACGTGCACATGGGTGGATGTTGCTATAGAAACTGACGCCAAAAATCAAAAACATGCAAAAACAGCTGATGGAAAAGTGATCCATTTTTCACCGAAAATGGTAAAGGGACGTATTGAAAAAATACAAGAGGCGATGTTGCGGGAACCTGTAAAAACTGCAGAAGCAATACGACAAGAAATTGATCAGGGATTTGATGAGCAACTTCAAGCGGTCCGTGCTGGTATTCAAGTGGCTGAAAATTTTCAGCAGTGTGAACAGCAGCAGCGGGCCGTAAATGAAATGGCAGTAACGCTTAATGGGTTGAAGCCAGCCATCGAGTGGTTTGGTAAGCAAAGTGGTGGTTTCTATGGCCAGCCTATTTATTGCCGATATTACCTAAAGAAAATTGATACGATAAAGCGCGCAATGGATCCTCAGCTACAAGCCTTACAAAAGGCCTTGGTGGAACGCCGTAGCGCCATTCTTCAGGCCATTGGGACGTTAAGGGCTAATCAAGCCCAACTAGAAAAGCAGATAGCATCCGATCGTAAGCAACTGGAAAAGATGTCTAAGGTTTTATCTCTAATGGAGAAAAGGATCCAAAAGAATCCTACTCAGAAGGTTGCTCAACATTTGAGTTTATTAACTAAATATCAGACCGGTATTTTAAAAGCAATGAGGGATCATTGTGAGCAATATGTGGCTCAAGAAGCAAAATGGCATCAACTGGATGGTCGGCATGTACCGTTATCATTTGAAGAGCTTTCTGGAAAATTGGTCGCAGCGGAACAAAAAGTTCAAACATTGCGAACAGAAATAATGACGCCGGGTGAACAAATAAAAAGCGAAATACAAAAGATCGGCGCAAAAGACGCTTGGCAAAAATTAAAGCGAAAATGGGAAACGACACGCCCGACTGTGGCTCAGTTTTTCTTGATGATGATGGCAATGGATATACGCGACCGCCTTGATGGGATTGATGAAAATTTACTGGCAAGGGAATGGCGTCGATTGGAAGGAAAATTAGCCAACATTAAACCTGTCGGAAAAAATCTCGAGATAAGCCCAAGAGCGATTCAAGATCCCGTGAATGAATTTTATCGACAGGTGGGACTGATGCCGCAAGATCTGATGAGAATTTTTTTTAGAGGCCCTGATAGACTCTCATTTGACCTTGAGAACATGAAAAGAAGAAGAAGAGTCATTGTCGGAGAATATATCGGCGCCATGTTAAAAGAGCAGGGGCTTAATGCCGCGGTAGAGGAGCTTGCTACGGAATTTGGCGGATGGGTAATTCTGTATGATTCGCAAAAGCACGAAAAAGCAGTTGTTTTACCGACGTCTTTTGGTGAACAAAGGATGCCCGTGTATGTGTTTGTTTGGGATGGAAATAAAATCACGAATGTGGGAGGGCCTGCTGTTAGTGATTTACAACGAAGTCTTCAAAGTGTGGGCAGATTTAATGAGGGTGAACAACAAGCCATCATTTCTGATTTTCTTGGAGAGCTTTCCGGGGGCGCCGCCATTCGGAGTCAGCCATCCTTTCAAAATAGTCATGCAAGAAGCTTGATGCGTTCGGCAGGAAAACCACAATATGCGAAAAAAGAAGTCCATGTATTTTTTGATGCGGAAACAAAAGATGTACAGGTTACTGGGACTCCTCTCGATCAATTACCTGAGGATTTATCTTCTGTATCGCTTATTGTGTCTCTTTCTAATGTAGGAGAAAAAAAAGAAACGTTTAACTTGAAGACGAAAACCCCAGAGCAAAAGCAGCGATATTTGAATCTGATTCGACAGCCTAGAAGCGCAGTACTTATTTCTAAACTCGAACGATTAGGGAAAATGGCATTTAGGCGGTTTCATCCGGAAGATACTGGAGTTGGGCTGGGTTATGACCATAGTTCATCACTGTTTGGTGATTCTGATAGGTCATCGCTTTCCTCGGTGACTCCAGCCGCATCACCTGTTCCGAGCGCAACGAACCCTCATCCGAGTGGATCTCATTCAGGGGACTCTCATGGTTCAGATTAGTGGTTATTTGTAGAAACACGAATATCGCCGTTTGTTAGATGTTTTTGTGTAGATGCTGCGAGATAATCCACTTTCCTGGATCCCGCGGTCAAGCCACGGGATGACGGAGGTGGAGTATCGTCATTGCGAGGAGCGTGAGCGACGAAGCAATCCAGCTTCGGTTCTGGATTGCTTCGGCCATACCTCGCAATGACGACATACTCCTCATGAGTCTCGTGATGATAGGAGAGCTGCTTCGGCGATGCTTCGCAATGACAGAAAAACAAGAGTGTGTTTGTTGCATGATGTATGCTCAATTAAAACTAATGTTAAGCAAAGCGCGAAATTCGTGTAACATGAAACCTGAGTTTTGGATAAGAAGCTGAGGAAATAACTCGGGATGCTATTTTTTTTAATTCCGATGTTTGTAGGGGCACCTCTTGTGGGTGCCCAACTCTGAAGGCACTTACACATTTTTGGGCGACCACAAGGGTCGCCCCTACGGATTCATCACACGGAACAACGATTGTGTTAATACAAAATTTCATTCTCTTATCCAAAATTCATGGTATGAACGGGGAGTTGAGCGGTGACTTTATTTCAAGAAGCGATGAAGCAGGTCAGGCCGCTTAAAAAATCGAATAAAGCGGTATTGATGCCTAAAAAGCGATCATTCAAGCGGCAGCCTGATTGGATTGAGCCGGCAGAATTTTTTTTAACGGATAGCGATTCATCTTGCATATTGACACATCAATCACTTTTTTTTGCGAGAGAAGGGTTGCAGCAGAGTGTGATTCGAAAATTAAAACGAGGGGAATTTCCAATAAAAGCCTGTTTAGATTTACATGGATTGACAGTAGATCAAGCGCGATCAGCCACACAAGCGTTTTTGTATACGGCTCATCAGGCAGGACATCGTTGTGTGCTCATGATCCATGGCAAAGGGTCTGTTGCCAAGACGACTCATCCTCGGCTGAAAAATAAATTGAATCATTGGTTGCCGCAAATGCCCTTTGTTTTAGCTTTTTGTTCTGCTTTGCCGGCAGAGGGTGGAGTTGGTGCGGCTTATGTGTTGTTAAAGTCCCCGATAAAATCTAATTTCCAATCCTAGAAGGCTATCCTCGAGCTGTAAGAAGGATGGCAACATTTGTGCAATTATTGCATAATGCTATGTCGATTATGTTAAACCAATCCACAAGGAGGTATGGAAAATGAATAATCCAATTATCGCTATCAATATGAGTAAAGTAGCCAATCGCCCTGAAAGTTATGAAACAATGCGCAAAGTGGGGCCTAAAGTATGCGTCACAACGGCGACACACCCAGGGTTTCTTGGTTTTGAACAGCTGCTTCAAACCGGTATACACCCGATGGCAGGCCGGTATGGTGGAGGCGCGCTTGATATGCATGAAACTTTAAACCCTATGGGAATGTTTCAGTACACGGTTTGGAAGGATGTGAAATCCCATGAGGAGATGCATTATGAACAGTTCAATACCATTTATGAGTTATGTGGGCATTGTTTGAATATGGTCGTAGAAGGCCCCTGGGAACCTCTTTATGAGATTATAGCTTCGGCTCTTCCGCCTGTGATTGGCATGACCGACGTACCGAATAAATTGGGAGAGTCCTTCTCTCAACAGAAACCGATTGCGAAAGTGGCCTTAGCGTCCCAAAGGACTATCCTGCTTGGAGATCATTGGATTATGGATGGCCATGAGGCTGCTTTTGAAAAAGGGGCTGAGGAAGTGCTGCGCTGGCTAAATGCAAAAGCACCGGGAATGATCGGATGGATGATTCTGAAACAAATTGGTGTCTCGGCTGTGGGGTCATTTCAGCTGGACCCTGAGGGGATGAACAAA
>MGXI01000072.1 GCA_001801315.1 Gammaproteobacteria bacterium GWF2_41_13
GCGATGAACTACTGGTTATTAGCAACGAAGCGATGTAGCGCTGAGCTTTGCCGCGTTGTTCTTCAATCATCCTATCAAAAGTGCTTTGGGCCTCCTCTATTGGCGTTGAACTAGAATACACGACGTCCTTATAGCCAGGCGCGCCTGATTCTTCAAACGCACCACTCTCTCGCATGGCAATCGACTGGCATATCAAAAATTCATCATAATCTAAAACTTTGTTAAAGTTTTCAACGGTGAATATCTTATGGAGGTCTAGCGCTTTACTGCAAGTAAGTAAACTCTGAATAAATATTTCTTTCCCCTTGATCCCTAACAAGCAATGTCCTGGATTAGCGTCAGGAAATCTTGCTTCACGCATACGAGTTAAATCAGATGTGATCTTATCTTTAAGATTTTTTGCATCCCCACCTTGTATTCTATCTAACGTCCGCGCAAATTCCTCTAATTTGCGTTTTATATCAATATAATTAATACGCATTTCCAAATCTGTGAACACAATCTGAATACCACCACAATTTCTGCTATCAGCAAATTCTTGCGCTTTTGAGTGCTTAATCATGACTCTCTCTTTTTAATATTAAACTTATAAAACTTTTTAGACTGGCAACAAGGCTTCGCTAATCCTCTCACCATTCCTCTTAAGCGTTAAAGATAGCTTATCAAGCTTAACGTTTTATTAACAAAAAAATCCTCATGCTTGATCCTGTAGAATTTTTTTTAGGGTTTTCCCGCATATCCAGCCAAAAAACTGGCCACGCGTTCTGTGACGCTGAGCAATGTTGGCTATTTTCTAAAAATTTGCCAAATGCTTTAACCACTCGCTTTAAAGAATTTTTATCAACATTACCAATATTAGATGAGGAAGACAGAAAGGATTTTTTAAAAACAATTGAAGAAACCCGAAAATCAATGAAGGATATTAGAAACGTATGGGAATAGTGGTTGATACCTGTATTTTTGCACAGACAGAAAGAGCTGGTGTTTTTCCTGTTTTAGAGGAATTTAAAGATGACATTTACATTAGTTCCATTACAGTATCTGAGCTGTTGGTCGGCGCGCACCGAGCTAACACAACTGAAAGACGTACTAAACGAAAAGTGTTTGTCGATGCGATTTTAACAGAAATTCCCATACTGGATTTCACGGCTCAGCTTGCAAAAATCCATGCTGAAATTTGCGCGGCTCTTTTGAATAAGGGGTAAACCATAGGCGCTCATGATTTACAGATGGCCGCAACCGCGTTAACGCATAACTACAGTGTATTGACCTATAATCACAGTGAATTTTCACGGGTTCCTGGGCTGCTTTTAATAAATACTCAATTGTGACCGTAATTTTTTGAATAATTGCTTACTTGTTTGTTATCCCCCAGGTTTTAAAGTAGGTGGTGGTTTTGGTGTTCGCATGATTTTAATGCCTTCCGCATAAGATTCAATTTCTTCGGGTCGTTGACTGAATTGATCCAGATGTTGAGCGTATTCTGAGACAATTTCTTTAAATTGATCTAGCTTTTGAATTAGGCTTGCGCCGAGTTGTTCGCGTTCTGTGATGGTGGTTTGAACTTTTTCTTGCCAACCGCTAAACGAGCTATAAAAATCAACTAACTCCTTGTAGAGTTGGGTTAAAAGTTCTTGCGTATAAAACTTAATAAAATCAGCTTGATTGGGTCCTCCTTGGCAATGTGAAGCGACATGTGAAAAGCTGATTGTTAAAAATTGTTCCAACGGCATGAATTGATTGCCTGTAGGGCCGCTTTTGATACCCGCAAAAAACCACTCACTTAATTGAAAAATAATTTTTTCCGCGAGTTGATCATGTGTGTTATCTGCATATACAGGCAAGCAGGGAAATCTTTTCGTGATTTCAGACAAAGCTTTTGATAAACGGCGATTGGAATGCCAAGAATTTTTGATGTGCCTTTTATCGAAATTAATTTGCTGTTGATGAAGCGCCGAAATTTTCTCATCCAACGTTTTTTCTGTTTGAATTAAAAGATCAAGCCCTTCTTGTCCTAAAAATTGATTTGTTGTGTCTAAAGCAATTAATTTAGAAAACAGGTGGTTGATTTTTGGATCTGCTCGGATGAGCGCTTCAAGATCTTTTGCTTTTCGCTGATTTTTTTCCCAGCGATCATAGTTTTGTTCCGCTTCTTGTTTGCGGTGCGACATTTGTTGGTACGTTTGTTCAAGGGCGAGATGTTCTTTGTAGAAGCGCTCGATTTTTAGCGCCACATTAATCAATTTATCAATACATCGCGACTTAAATTCTGGGCTGGCTTGAGAATAATGTTCATAAAATCGTTCGAGCGCCGCATCGTCAAATGATAAAATCATTCTGCTTAACGCCATAATGGTTGTTGTCGGCATCAATTCGCCCTTTAATTATTTATGGGAAAGTTTTTCGCGAGTTTCATACTGTGTATCCTCTAATAATAGGTCAAAGTTCGCCAAGATGCCAAAAAAATAAACAAAAAAAGAAAAAATGCGCAATAGTGCGTTTCGAAATGATTTTATGGCATAATTCGCCCAATTTATTATTACGGGCTTACGTGAAAAGCGATTTACTTTGTTGGAAACTTTCTTGCTTCATTCCTGCTTCGTATTTTATCTTTTTGCGCAAGTTTTCAGATGGCTGATTAAAAGAGGATGTCATGGGATTTAAATGCGGAATTGTGGGATTGCCAAATGTCGGAAAATCAACGCTTTTTAATGCATTAACCAAAGCGGCGATTGCCGCTGAAAATTATCCGTTTTGTACGATTGAGCCCAATGTGGGGATTGTGCCTGTTCCCGATTCTCGATTGACTCAATTGGCGGCGATTGTGCGCCCTCAAAAAATTCTGCCGACGACAATTCAATTTGTCGATATTGCAGGTCTTGTGAAAGGCGCCTCAGAAGGCGCGGGACTCGGTAATCAATTTTTGGCGCATATTCGCGAGACGGACGCGATTGCCCATGTCGTTCGTTGTTTTGAAAATGATGATATTATTCATGTGGCTGGCAAAATTGATCCGCTCGATGATATCAATATTATTAACACGGAATTGGTGCTGGCGGATTTACAGACCGTCGAAAAATCGCTATTAAAGATTGGCAAAAATGCGAAAAGCGGCAATAAAGAAGCGATTGCTGAAAAGGCTTGTTTAGAAGCGTTACTGGCGCATTTAAGTGAAGGAAACGTTATTCGCACGTTATCGTTGGAAGGAGAAACGGCGAAATCGTTGCTCAAACAGTTACAACTGCTGACCGCCAAGCCAGTTTTATATATCGCGAATGTGGATGAGGACGGCTTTACGAATAACCCCTATTTGGACCGCGTTCAACAGTTAGCCGTAAAAGAAAATGCACGTGTTATTCCTGTGTGTGCCAAAATCGAAATGGAGTTATCCGTGCTGTCCGATGATGAAAAAATTGAATTTCTGAGCTCTCTTGGGTTAGAAGAGCCGGGACTTAACCGGCTCATTCGATCGGGATATGAATTATTGAATTTGGAAACTTTTTTTACTGCGGGGGTTCAAGAAGTTCGTGCCTGGACCATTGAAAAAGGGTTGTTGGCACCGCAAGCGGCGGGATGCATTCATACGGATTTTGAAAAAGGGTTTATTCGCGCCGAAGTCATTGCTTTTAACGATTTCATTCAATATCGAGGCGAGCAAGGCGCCAAAGAAGCTGGAAAATGGCGGCTTGAAGGAAAAGATTACGTGGTTCAAGATGGCGACGTGATGCATTTTCGGTTTAATGTGTGAATACGAATTTGAGATAAACTCGGGGGCGTTACACCACAACGGCTTCCGGTTCCGAAAATCCTGCCGCGATAATTTTTGCGCTCATGGCATCGGAGGCATCGACGGTTTTGAAGGGTCCCATTTTGACGCGGTACACGGTGCGGTCTTGAGAAAATCCTTTTTCAATTCGGCAATCCGTCGTGCTGAGATGGAGGCAACTTTGTATTCTTTGTTGTAATCGTTCTGCATTTTGCAAAGAACTAAAAGCTCCTAATTGCAGATAAATTAATCGAGCACCCGCATGTACAACAACTTTTTGATCGACGGCGGCAATAGGTTGGTAACGTCCCGGATCAATTGCAACCACTTTAACAAGCCCTGTTCCTCGCCCCGTAATGCCCAGTTTTTTTGCCGCTACATACGATAAATCAATCAATCGATTTTTTTCAAAGGGCCCCCGATCATTCACGCGCACAACCACTTGTCGGCCATTTTCAAGGTTGGTTACTTCCAGATAAGTCGGTAACGGTAATGTACGGTGCGCTGCCGTCATCGCTAACATGTTATACGGTTCGCCGCTCGATGTTTTGACGCCGTGAAATTTTGTACCGTACCAAGAGGCGATGCCTGTGGCTTCATAGCCTGAGCTGCTTTTCATGACATGGTAGGTTGTATGTCTGACTTCGTAGCAAGGGATATTACCGTATTTGCTTTTTGGTTCAACTCGTGGGATTGCATTCGGAATTTTTGACACATCGACATCATAATTGGGCGCGCCGTCTCTCGTGGATACTGTGGCGCATCCCGCTAAATATAATAAAGCACCGATAAGGAGAACAACTCGACCATATCGAATAGTTGAATAAAATAAAGATAACATACGCGCTATCATGCCTGTTTGAGCGCTATTTTGCAACTGACGCGGTTTGGCTCCGTGGCAAGAAGCAGGTTTTTTCAATTCTTTTTAGAAGATTGCGACGCCACTTTAATCACCTTTTGCGCTTTATATGCTTTTTCGATTTCTTGGCTCAGCTCGCTGGTTACCATGGCGTACAAAGCGCTGGCGTTATATCGCATGACGACATAAATATTATGTAATCCCAGACGATATTCCAAAGAATCTGTATCTGATTGTAAAGGGATAATACCCACTTGCTCTTGCGGTGAAAGTGCCGTTTTAGGATGGATATCGTAGTGCACTAATTCGAGAATGGAAAATTTTCGGTCAGGCTCAGTAGAAATTTCTTTCATTTTATCCGGATTATTGACGACGGCACCCACTTGCATTTTTTTATTTTTGCAATTCCAGCCATAGCCGCTTAAATAATTGGCCACGCTATTGATAGCGCTTTTAGGATTGGTTAAATCCTTTGCGCTATGTATTCCAACGCCATATTTTAATAAACTGCTTGGCATGAATTGCTCCCAGCCCATAGCGCCCGCATAGGAGCCATAAAGCGATAAAGGACTGATATGTCTAGCGCGACAAAACAGAAGGAAATAGCGTAATTCGCTTTGGAAATAAGCTGATCGTTTAGGATAATGAAAAGCCAGCGTGGACAAGGAATCCATGACACGGAATTGCCCGGTATATAGCCCATAATTGGTTTCAATGCCGATGATTGTTACGATAATGCTGGCGGGAACGCCATAGCGTTTTTCAGCATGTGCGAGCAAAGCCCTATATTGGCGCCAAAAATTAACGCCATCTTGAATTCGCTTGGGCGTGATAAAAAATTGACGATATAGAAACCAGGGTTTTGCTTCTTGCGGGTGAGATATACGATCCAAAATGGCCTGGTTGATTTGAACTTGTGAAAAAAGATCGATTAAATAATCGCGATTAAAATGATCTTGTTCCACGCAATCCGTAATAAATGATTGAACCGCATCTTCTTGGTATAAAGGCGTTTCGGCGCTTGCAAAAATAGGGCCTACCAAAACGATCATCAATAAAAAGAATAAATAGCTGCCTTTTCTGAATTGTTTTTTCATGTTAATTCCCAATCAATTTGCGATGACATTGAATGGACATGAGTATACCAAAGGTCGCCATTAACGTGATCATCGATGAGCCGCCATAGCTGATGAGAGGCAAAGGCACGCCCACAACCGGTAAAATACCAACAACCATACCCATATTCACAAAAACAGACATAAAAAACATGAGACTCAACCCACCGGCTAATAACCGAGCATAGGTGTCTTGTGCTTGATAGGCAACCCTAAAGCAACATCCGGTGATATAGAGATAAATCAGCAATAAAAACAATCCGCCAACAAATCCAAATTCCTCTCCGCACACAGCAAAAATAAAATCGGTTGCGTGCGCCGGTAAAAAGGATAAATGAGATTGTGTGCCATGCAGCCATCCCTTGCCTAAAAAGCCGCCTGAGCCGATTGCAATTTTAGATTGAATAATATGATAGCCTGTATTCAAAGGATCTCGCTCGGGATTTAAAAAAATTAAAATCCGCTGTTTTTGATATTTGTGCATAAAATGCCATAAAATAGGCGTTAAAGCGCCGAGCCCTAATAAAGCCCCGATGATGTAACGCCATTGAATACCGGCTAAAAACAACACCCCGAACCCAGCTAATATCAAGAGAATACCGGTTCCTAGATCGGGCTCTTTGATAGTCAGTAAGGCCGGCGCCATAATAATAAGCAAACACATCAATACATTTTTTAGGCGAGGAGGTAGTTCTTTATGGGATAAATAACAAGCCAACATCATTGGGATAGCAATTTTCATGATTTCTGATGGTTGTAAATGAAGGCCGCCTAAATTTAACCATCGCCTTGCTCCTCCCCCGATCTTGCCAATGGCTAAAACGACTAATAATAAAAAGGAACCACTCCAAAAAACCCAGGTTGACCATCGTTCGTAAAAATAAGGGGGAATTTGCGCGAAAACGAACATGATGATTGCGGCTAATCCAATGTGCAAAACGCCTTGAAGTAGCATGGATAAATTTTGATTGCTGGCACTATACAAAATAAAAAAACCGAAAATAACGAGTGCTAAGATGCCGAACAATAAATAAAGATCCAAATGTAACACTTGAAAAATTGTACGGTATTGTGTTCCGCTTTCTTTGCGTTGTAATTTTTGTTTTAAAAAATCAATGGGCATGAGGAGTCTCCGCGGCGGGTGGCAAGTGATGTTCATCCAGCAAATAATAATCGAGCACCTTTCGCGCAACGGCGGCGGCATTTGGCGCGTTATTTTCAACAACAACGGCCAGTGCAATTTGCGGATTTTCAATGGGGGCGAAAGCAATGAATGTAGAGTTGTTCCTTAAATTGGCTGAAGTAGCGCGGTTCGCTCCATTCGCTCCTTTGCCGATTAATTGAACTGTACCTGTTTTTGCAGCGACTGAATAAGGTGTTTGGCCAAATGAGGTCCCCGTGCCTTTGGTGACTACTTGTGCCATGGCATGAATCACGACATCCCAGTCGGTGGAATTTTTTAATACAACGGAAGGTAGTTGCCGAGGGAGCTCATAAACAAAATGCCCATTGGGTAATCGCTCTGCGTAAATAAGATGTGGCCAATAGTGCAGTCCTCGATTTGCCAAAATAGTTGTTGCCGTTGCGAGCTGTAGGGGTGTTACTTGAAAGAAACTTTGCCCAATACCAGTTTGAGCGGTGTCACCCGGATACCAGGGAGCTTTTTGATAACGCAATTTCGAAGCGGGGGAAGGAATATTCCCAGCCAGTTCTTCATCTAAATCAATACCTGTTTTCTGCCCAAATCCAAATGCCGTTAAGTATTGATCAATGAGATCAATGCCCATGCGATGCGCTAAATCGTAAAAATAAGTATCGACTGACTCGATGATCGCTTTCGTCACGTTTGTTAGCCCATGACCATGTTGTCCTATCCACCAAGTCCAGTCATGAAAAATATGCGTTGTTCCTGGGATTTGATAGACACCTTGGTCATTGATCTGAGCGGTCGGTGTCGTTTTTCCAGAATCTAATCCGGCAATCGCGATGAAGGGTTTAATGATGGATCCTGGCGCATAAAGGCCATGGATCGCTCGATTATAAAGGGGATGCGATTTATCATTGATGAGAATATTAAAATCTTTTTGGCTAATCCCACTGACAAACAAATTGGGGTCATACCCCGGTTCACTCACGAGCGCTAATACTTCGCCATTTTTTGGATTGATGGCGACAATCGCGCCACGATTTCCTTCTAAAGCTTTTTCTGCTGCGGTTTGCAATCCAGCATTAATAGTCAAATATAAATCGGCGCCTTTGACCGGTTTAATCGTGCTTAAATCTCGAACGATTCGACCACCCGCATCAATTTCAGCGCGCTGATAACCGACTTGTCCATGTAATCGAGGCTCGTAAAACTTTTCCGTTCCTAATTTTCCCATAAAATTGGTTCCGGCATAATTAGCCGGATTGACATGAGCGACTTCATCTTGATTGATACGTCCGACGTATCCCAATACATGTGAAAAAGTGCTGCCAAACGGATATTGGCGCATCAAATTGGTATTGATTGAAAAACCCGGGTAGCGATATTGATCAACCATAAACCGCGCAACATCCTCTTCGGACAATCTCATTTTTAAGGGAATTTGTTCAAAACGACGATGCGTTTTTAATTGTTGATAAAATTGATCTAAATCCGTTTGAGACAACGAAATTCGCCGCGCCAGCGCTTGAACTGAAGCATCCAGATTTTCTGTTCGACTCGGCGTGACGATTAAGCTATAAACAGGGGTATTATTCGAAAGCAAAATTCCTTGCCGATCGAAAATTAATCCTCTATTTGGCGCCAAAGGGACCAAGTCGATTTCATTTTGATCGGATAACGTCGTGTAATAATCGTGCTGAAAAAATTGTAAAACAACCAAGCGCCCCAATAACAGCAACGATAAAATCACAATAAAAATCGCGATCGCGATAATTCGTCGAACAAACAACCCTGCTTCTTGTGAACTGTTTTTAATGGTTAATAGAGGTGACATGAAAAGGAGCTATCCTCGATGATAAGGATGATGCGTTAAAATCGTCCATGCGCGGTAAAGTTGTTCAGCGACTAAAATACGCACCAACGCATGAGGAAATGTTAGCGGAGAAAGAGACCAGATTAATTGAGATTTACGTAAACACTCAGCAGAAAGGCCATCCGCTCCACCAATCAGTAAATTCAGCGAGATGGCGTCGCCCATCCATTTTTGCAACCGATCCGCAAGTTGTTCTGTGCCCCATGTTTTTCCTGTCACATCTAAAGCGATCGTGAGAGCTAGCGGATCGCAATGCGACAACAACATTTCTCCTTCGAGTTTTTTGATGCGTAAAATATCGGTGTTTTTTGTACGTCGGATCGGTGGAATCTCAATCAATTTTAATTTGAGTTCTTTGGGGAAGCGTTTGGCATATTCCAAAAAACCTTGCTCAACCCAACCGGGTACTTTGTTGCTGATGGAAATGATCTGAATATACATGGGATTATTTTTTCTCTGTGCCCCAAAGTTTTTCTAATGCATAAAGCTGCCGCGCTTCCGGCAGCATCAAATGAACAATGGCGTCGTTAAAATCAACCAATGTCCAGCCAAGCCCTTTGTCGCTTTCGAGCGTTAAATGGCGATACCCTTGTTTACGCGCTTCATCAATCAGTTTTTCTGCAGCTGATTGAATATGGCGAGAAGATCGACCTGTGCCGATGATCATGAAATCCGTAATGCTGGTAAGGGGCTTAACATCCAAGGCCACAATCTCCTCAATTTTTAGATCGTCGAGGATTTTAATAATAAGCTTTTTTAATTTTCCGCTGTCTTTTTTCATAGGTTGTTCATTACTCGAGTTAGTTTAATAGAAGCGATTATAGTACAAAGCGCTCTCGGCCTTTAGGTTTTTTTGTAACTACTTAGTGCGCCACAGGAGCGTTCATCCAAAGCCTGGACGTTCTTGCATCATCACGATTCCAGCTGGGAGTTATGTTCTCAAGCGCTCGAGGGTGTTTTATTTTCGTCGAGCGTGTAGAATGCGCAAATCGATAGCAAAGGAGTTTAGAATGAGTTATCAAGTACTCGCCAGAAAATGGCGTCCCCGTACATTTCAAACCATGATCGGTCAAGAGCACGTTTTACGCGCGCTCATGAATGCGCTCGATAAAAATCGATTGCATCACGCCTATTTGTTTACGGGTACGCGCGGCGTTGGGAAAACAACCGTGGCGCGTATTTTTGCTAAAAGTTTGAATTGTGAGCAAGGTATTAGCGCGACCCCTTGCGGTAAATGCAGCGCTTGCCTGGAAATTGATGAGGGTCGTTTTGTTGACTTGATCGAAGTCGATGCCGCTTCTCGAACTAAAGTTGAAGATACTCGTGATTTACTTGATAACGTCCCGTATGCGCCCACCCGCGGCCGTTATAAAATTTATCTCATCGACGAAGTTCATATGCTTTCAGGGCACAGTTTTAATGCGCTCTTGAAAACATTAGAAGAACCGCCGGAACACGTTAAGTTTTTATTAGCAACAACGGATCCTCAAAAATTACCGATCACCATTTTATCGCGATGCTTGCAATTTAATTTGAAGCCGCTGTCAACGGAGACCATCAGCACTTATTTGAAAACCCTTTTGATCGATGAGCAAATGCCTTTCGATGAAGAAGCGCTTTTGCGCATCGCCGCCGCCGCGCAAGGCAGCGTACGTGATGCACTCAGTTTGCTCGATCAGGCGATTGCCTTTACGCAAGGCAATATCAACGCGCAAGACATTCATGTTTTATTAGGGACGATCGAGAAAAATCATATTGAATCATTATTGCAAGCATTGGCCGAGGTCGATGGGCAAAAATTATTACAGCTAAGCCGGCAATTGTTTGAGCAAGGAATGGATTTCAAACAGGCATTGGAAGAGTTGATCTCCGCTTTTCATCAAATAGCGATAGCGCAAGTTGTCCCTGAAGCAACAACAGATGCATGCATCAAATCACTGGCGACCGCTTTTACTAAAGAAGCTGTGCAGCTCTATTATCAAATTAGTTTAATTGGTCGTCGTGATTTACCTCTAGCGCCTGACGCAAAAACCGGATTTGAAATGACTTTGTTGCGTCTTTTAGCGTTCAATCCTGTTACCATGAATTCTGGTGATAAAAAAAATGAATTGCCGAGTGGGCCATCAAAAATAACGGTAGAGTCTAAAAAAGCAACGCCCGAAAAACAAAAAACACCGCCGATTCAGTCAGAAAAACCCCGAATAGAAAAAATAGTGTCGAAGGAAGCGCCCCTGCCAGTCGCGAATGGGTTTTCAGAGTTTTCACCAGCAGGCTCGAGCAGTTTGGAATTTCCGCTAGGCGGCGACGAGCAAGTGGTAGGAGTATATAAAGATATACATGACTGCCGCGAGCGAGGAAGCCAACAACGCGGAAAACCAAAATACGAAGAGCATACATCCGATGAGATGAAAACAGTCCAATGGGATGCATTATTACCCCAACTCAAATTAACAGGCTTAGCTTATGAGTTGGCTAGCAATTGTATTTTCAAACAATTTCAAAACAATCGATTTGAGCTTATTTTATCCGCGAATCACGCGGCGTTGTTTAATGAAAAAACGCAAGCGCGCATCGCGGAAGCCTTATCAAAGCAACTGAATGAATCAATTAAATTGACGATTCATATCGGATCAACGGCGCAAGAAACACCCGCAGAAAAAGCAAAGCGAGTATCAAAAGAGCAACATGACGCTGCTGTCAAAGCCGTCAGAAATGATTTTCATGTGCAAACTTTAATTGAAAAATTAAGTGTCAACCTAGATCCTGCGTTGATTGAAGCGATTGAGTGACGCAAGCTTTACGCGGCCAACAAGCTCTGGTGGCCGCGCTCCAGCGCAGGGTGGGTGTGGTGATCCATTTATAACGATCTTATCTTAATTTATCAATGTTTGCGTTTTATAAGATAACTCATATAACTTTTTTATAATTCATGTGGGTTTTGCGTAAAAAGAATGAATTAACGCGACATTAATTTACTCGCGCAAAAAAGGGCAGCGCTTTTAATGCGGTGTGAATGGTGCTATAAGCGCCCAAAAGCGGCTGATCAAAAAACCCCATCACCAAAATTTCATCACAAAAATTACGCAGCAGTGTTAAATCATGCAGCGTCATGATTAATAATTTTTGATGCTGCTTGATTTGATCAACCAATAACGATAATACCTCGAATTGTTGAATAACATCCAAATGGCTCGAGGGTTCGTCGAGTAAATAGACGGCGGGATCTTGGGCAAGGATCGAAGCTAGAGCCACGCGTCTTTTTTCTCCGCCCGATAATTGGTGAATGGGCCGATTGGCTAAAGCGTCTAGTTTTACCTGTGATAAGGCCTGTTTTGCCTGCTCGATATCTTTTGTTGAATCATAAAACCAATGCGTCTGATGAGGGTATCGACCCAATAAGACCGTTTCTAAGACGGTGCTTGGAAAGTGAAAAGCCGTGTCTTGCAAAAGCAATCCGATTTTTTTAGCGCGTACTTTAGGATTTAAGCAATGAATGGATTGTTCTTCGAGGCTGACGCTGCCCTGCGCGGGTTTTCTCAATCCAGCCAATGTATGGAGTAGTGTGGTTTTGCCACATCCATTGGGACCCAATACGCCATAAATTTTTCCAGCCTGAAAAATGGCCGAAAAATTATTCAACAAAGTTCGATTGCCCATTTCTAATGTAAGCGTTTCAGTCTTTAAATTCACGACACGTAGCCTCGACGTAACAATAATAAAAATATAGGGACGCCCAAGAGTGCTGTGATAACACCAACAGGCAATTGAGCGGGCGCAAACAGTGTGCGCGCCAAGGCATCGGCTAAGACTAAAAAGCTGCCACCTAATAAAACAGAGGCGGG
>MGXI01000073.1 GCA_001801315.1 Gammaproteobacteria bacterium GWF2_41_13
TGGTCGTTAATAAAAACCTCATTTGGGATGCGATTCAACAAAACGGGTTTTTACAAAGCGATCGCGAGCTCTCAGAACTCTTTATGTCGCTTTCCGGAACGATTGTTTATGATCAAAACAGCAATGTCACTCCTTACCCTTCTTTAGCCGGTAATCGCGATTTATTAAAAGCACTGCTATACGGCGGACAAGCGCAGATCTATCAATGCCAGGATTTAAGTCCTAGCAGTAATTTGTGCTTAAATCTTTCGGTTGGGACCATCAATATTGACCCCAACCATGGTCTTATCTCTCAAGTGAATAATATGATTTTTGCATTATCGGATGCGGTAAAGCAAGACCAGAGCATTACACCCGCACAAGAAGGGTTTCTCAATAGCACTGAAATTCCGATATTGAAATTCATTACCGTCATTTCAACCCTAAACATCGATCCTAATGCCGTTGATCTTTCTCAATATGCTGAAGTGATTGCTGAAGACCTACTATCGCAATATCTCAGCGAATCCTTAGGCGTGATTAAACAAAGTCTCACCACTAAAAACTATACACCCGATGTTCAACATGAATTAACTGAGCAAATTGAAGGAGCATTAGGACAAGTGCAGCAGTATCAAACTGATGCTTATCGCAAAGTCCAGGATACTTTCGTGATGATTAAGAATATGCAGTTCTTAGAAGATCAGGTCGTCGGTAATCTCACGAGTTCACTCAAAGATAACCTGAAATTCGAAAGTAATGTCGGATAGAAGAAGCAAAACAAAAGAAACAAAAGAAAAAAAAGAAACAAAAAAATAACGGAGAACAGTATGACCCCAATCTATGTTATATCAAATGGAGAGATTTTCAGGGAAGTGCTTAATGCGATCGTAACGATTGTCGGAACCAGTACTTTTAATACTGCGCTCCGTATTTCTGTTGCGTTTTCAATCATTGGAGCGACAGGACATTATATTTTTAAAAGTAGCGATCCCGGCATATTCTTAAAATGGTTTGTCGCTTATTTTGTTGTTGTAAATATCTTATTAGGGCCTAAACAATCCGTCGAGATTATCGATACCACTAATCCAGGCGCTGTGTATCAGGTAGATAATGTTCCTTTTGGCTTAGCAATCCCTGCTGGGATTGTAACTTCATTCATGCACGGTCTTGTTGATGAATTCGATACCGCTTTTCAAGAACCCGATGATCTTTCCTATAGTAAAAATGGTTTTTTATTTGGTTCTCAGCTTTTTAGGTTATCGGTGGGGTACGGTATAGGTGACCCCACACTCAGAACGGAATTCAATGACTATATGCGCAATTGCGTGATCGGAGATATTCTGATTAACAACAAATACGGATTTAATGATTTAATCAATAGCACAAACATCTGGACACTTATTTCTAAAAATCCCAGTCCTATTCGAGGACTGTATCTCAACGGACAATTTCAGACCTGCCAGCAAGCAACCCCTGTTTTACGCACAGCGCTCACACAAGATGTGAACAATAATGCACTCACATTGCTTGGAAAGCGTCTATGGGGTGATAAAGACCCGACCACTCAACAAGCCTTACTCAATATCTATCTCATGAGTTCTTATCAATATTACGCAAAAGTGAGCGGTACCGCACAAGATATTATGACGCAAAACGTGATGATTGATGCGGTGCGAGAAGGAGTGATTAATTACGCCACTGGATTAAATGGATCAGCAGCACTGTTGAGCTTAAGTTCATCAAGATCGATGGAACAGATGCGATTAGCGCTGGGAGCTTGTCAACGTATCGCAACCTATACATTACCGCTATTACAAACGGTGATTGTATTAATATGGATTTGTTTATTTCCTATAGTGATTTTACTCTCTGTTCAACTACTCCTTAGCTTTACGGTTATTAAGAACTACTTTTTTACATTGATTTGGGTAGAAAGTTGGCCGCTATTATATTCAGGCTTTAACTTACTCACTTCCTTCTATCTCCAACACAAAACCGGCGCAATAGCACAAGGAGGATTTACTTTATCGAATGCTTATCCATTAGCTTTGGAGCACTCTGATGTAGGTACCATTGCCGGTGCTATGATGATGTGTATTCCCGCTATTTCTTTAGGACTCATCTACGGTCTTTCTTCTAGTTTGAACAGTGCGATGGGATATATCACCGGCATGATGCATTCATCTGTCACTGGAGGAGCTTCAGAAGCGGCAAGTGGAAATATCTCACTCGGAAATATCAGTTTAAATAATATCAACGCAAATAAACATAATTTCAATTTTGCAGAACAACGAGGTATGGCTTCAACCCAATTAGGAAATGGTTCTATCCTTACAACAACGGCGGATGGCAATACGGTTTACGATACGGCAGGGGCTATGTCGAAATTACCCATATCCGTTAATGCAGGAACAGCCTTAAGCGAATCATTTACGCATTCAGCCGAACAATCTCAAAACGCCGCATTACACGCATCACAATCTGCGCAACAATCATTAAGTAGTGCGATTGGTAAATTAGAACAATTTGGGCATACACAAGGGCATCAGGTAAGTTATGGGGAGGGTAGTGCTACATCCGAGCAAGTATCACGAGATCAGTCATTATCAACATTATATTCAATTGCTCATGAAGTAGCGCAAAGAAATAATATTTCTTTTGATACAGCATTTAGTAAATTATCTGAGCTTTCTGGAACTGTGGGATTAAGTGGTTCTGTAAATGGTAGTGTTGGTATTGAAAATAAAGGTAATCCTATTGCTGGATTAAAGCTTGGTGCTGATTTTGGGGCGGGAATTTCTGGTGGAGTTTCAGGTCGAGGCGTTCGAGATTCTAGTGTTTCAAATTCATATCAAAATTCTTCTAGTATGGGAATAACAAGCCAAGAAGTTAATCAATTTAGAGATAATTATTCAGTAATTGATAACTATAATAAATCTCATCACATTGATATTAGTAATACACAACACGCTTCTTTAGGCGATCAAATTTCTGCTGACTTACGAACGACCAAAACTTATTCTGATCAATATTCAGCAGATATGAGCCAAGCAGAGCGTTTTTCTAATATGTCGAATTATGTTCAGAGTCAGTCTGCGAATATTCAAAGCCATTTCGAACAAGGTTTTGCTGATTATGTCAGAAAAGCTGATCCAATGAGAGCCGATGCAATTTTATCCAATACCAGTAGTCAAAATATTGCAGCAATCAGAGAGGAATATGCTAAAAGCTTTCTAAATCAATATGCCGGGAAAATAGAGCAATCTTATAAAGATGATATGTCTACTGTTAATGTTGTTGATGCCAATCAATATTACGAAAGTGCTAAAAGTAATATACAAACCGAGGGGAATAATCGAGCTGATATTAACGCAAATTATCAAACGAATCTCGAAAGTATTAAGAATACGGGACAAAAGGAATTAGGGCATTTTCCAATCCATGAAATGGATGTGATAAGTAACGATATTAACAAGAATCAGTCAATTTATTTAGCTGAAATAAACCAAGATAAAAATAATCTTTTAAAAGACGATAGAAATTATAATGACAACATTCAGCATTCGATAAAAACAGGTAGACATAAAGCAAGATTAGGAGTGATTCATTCTATGTTTGATGGAAGTTCTGCTGGGTCAAAACCTAAGCAATGATAAAAGATTATTAATTTATTCTGCCGCCATAAGGATTACCGCCGCAATCTAAACTACCTATTCCCATAGGTAACCCTGTAGCTGGATTAGAATGTGAACCGTGATTGAGATGATGATGTCGAATAAGTTTTGCATGTGTACTTTCCGGGTACATTTCTGAAGTGAAAGACTTATTTGATCTATTGGTCTTATTTGTACAATGAGAGGCGCCAGTATATTTATAGCCTAAAATTACAGCAGTGATGGATAGGTACAGTATTGAAAGAAGTAAGGTATAAAAGACACTACTATCTAATTCTCTGGTCAAAACAAGAAAAAATAGAAATGAAATAATTAATACATAGCCTGTCGATTTGAGAAGTTTTTTAAAAAGCATAATGATTTTGGCGATTTCATTTGCTTTATTCAGATCCGAATCCGGGAGAAGATGAACATTCGTTTCCATAAAAAATCCTTATAACCGAAGTTTTAAAATATAACTTTTTGAGTATAACTTGTACAGCAATAATAACTAAATCACACATAAATATTTTAAAACTCATTTGGTAATCGCGCTATTACCTTGTGTAACACAGTAGTATAAGCTTTTTCAAAATCCCAATTTGTATCAGCAGTAATGAGAGTTTTTACTTCGGTTCTAAAATCTTCATGTTTTGCTTTTTCAGCCAGGTTTTTTTCAAACATTGTGCGAGTAACAATTTGCTGAGCGTTAGTGCAATGTCCCTGAAACACTTTAATCAATTTATCGATGGCTAAATGTTCATTTTCTAGCATTAACCACATATCAAACAAGTCTCTGCCTTTTCTTCTTTGATATAGAGCACGAAGTTTACTGCCCATCAATTCATTTATTTGATAAGTAGTTATTTCAGCTTTACCGCTAAACCATCCTGAATTGACTTGATAAGGAACGGTAATGTGATTTAAAAAATGATAGTGTTCCGTTGTGTTAATTTCAATTTTTAATTTTGCGACTAAAGCTTCACTGGATTGATAAGAGTATATAAGTTTTACACTTCTCTCTGTTAACTTACGTTTAGGTTCACCAAGCCAACTATCCAATACACTTCTGATTGCACTGATTGTGTCGCCAATTGGCTCTGAATTTTTCTGTACTAAGTCGACATCTTCACTATAACGAGCTTGTTTTTTAAGTATCAATTTATTTAAACAAGTCCCTCCACGAAAAATCAGATTGTTTTTTATTTTTGGATGTGAATATAAAGCGACCAAAGCACGACTAATAATCAAGTCTTGTTCGATTTGACCAAGGCGTAGCCAAGGCGCTTGTGTTTGGCGCCATTCATCAAGATAAAATGATGCGATCATAAGTCACCTTCAAAATCAGCATTTTCAATGATTTTCCATTTTTTATTTTTGCGATATTGTTGAGCCACAACGTTTTCGTGAAGAGTAGGTTCCAGAGGAATATAGTTTAATCGTTTCAACTTTTGTAAATGATCAAAAACAACGTCCGCCAAATTTTGCGCGTCGATTTTTTCTAGTAAATAGCCTAGTCGCTGTTTCCAATGATGATGTAAATCCATTTCGATTAAAGTAGAAAGCTCTTTTTCTCTTAGTGATTCGCGTAATTCATCAAGAATAGTCACAATGCGATTTAATCCACCAGATTGTTGTGGATAATTCATCAAATCCATAGCAGTAGTTTCTGGTGCGGCAATGGTTAATCGACTGTATTGAGTGGTAATATATTGTGTAGGGTACTTTTCCATATTCTTATTAACAATAAAATCAATTTTAACCTTGCCGCACACAATAGATTTTTTATATCGATTGACCATAACCTGAAAGGTCTGTGGTTGCTGATGAGCCGCACCATGATAGGATGCAGCAGTAACTAAGCAAACGTAATAAGGTTCTTGCCAAAATTCCATGAGATATGGAATGAAATATTCTGGAGGCAAACAACTATATACTCGATATTTTGGGAAAACGATGACATAAAATCCTCGGGCAGGGCTAGCTATTTTCCCTTGTTGTCGAAGATGTTCTATCGACAAAATGATCGCAGATCTACTTTTATTCAATGCCTTTTGCGCATCATTTAAAGTAAAAGTGCATTTACCTTTTGCCTCTAATTGTTCTATATAGTCTAAAAATCTCATGTTTAAACCTCTTTAAATATCCAATTTAGATATTTAAAGAGAATATAACTGTATTTCAAATAAAATCAACGCTTATTTTTTAATAGATGTATAAAAGAAATGTCAATATTATGTAACTCACCAGGTAACCTAGGCTACCTGGTGAGTTATTTTAAGATGTCTCACAAACCAAGATTTACGGCGCAAAATACAGCGGCAATTAAACAAAGGCGAGCATCGACATTCTATTGCTTGATAGGTATCAATAAGGTTTATTTGAAGAGCATTATAAGATTCTACGTCAAATTTGATGAGACTTTTTTTGATTTTTTAACGCTGAAAATGTGTTGTATGGAGATGTAAAATGAAAACGCAAGAATATGGGATATCGAATAGACCGCACCAAGGCATGCATAATACACGTGGGCATCATGCCGGTCTTGGAAACCCTTTGCTTTATCGTCCAGGAGATGAGTGTGGAATTTGCGGAAATTGTGGCGCATATGGGCGTGCCCGTAAAGTTGAGGCTTTAGCTGCATATAAGTCAGCGAGAATGAATGGGGATGTTTGTGATAATCCACCAGAACCCTTTCCAGATGATGGGAATTATAAATGGGAAGGCGGTGAAGATTTTGGATGTGCTGTGCGCTATACACCGGGTCCGCGCGGTAGAGCGTGGATGGACGCAACAGATTGGAATTATTTAACTCGTCTAGCTCGTGGAGATATTCGTAATGCAGTAGAGCAAACCGATGCTCGTGAGCAGCGAGATCATCCCTCTTTTAAAGCGGAGCGTACACGTCAAGCAATACAATCTTCGGGAATTGGTAGTTTTTTAGTGGCTCGTTTTTCCAGATATGAACCAAGTAGGGCTGTAATATCAACTGAAGAAGCAGGGCCGCCTTTACCGCATGGAGTCATTCTTCCAAAAGAACGATGGTGCGCTGTTTATGTTTGGCATTCTACTCAACGTAATGGGCGTTATTGTTCTGCCACAGAGTCGTTTACGAGACACGGTTCTGTTGGGCATGCGGCAATGCAAGTGGGCAGTCAATATATGAGTTTTTGGCCAGCTCGCCGACCGCCGGGTATGGTCTCCGGCGCTTTGGGTACACATGCTAGCTTCCATGATCATTATGAAGATGATGTTAGAGATGAGGGGAGAGAGGCTGATGCAAAAGTAGTTTTTTATAGTCTTGATATTGAAAGAATTAACCAAGCTTTTGCTGATTTCAAAAATTCTAGGAAATCAAAACGCTGGACCGTACTAGGAAGAAATATTTTTAATTGGTTTAATAAAGGTAGAGGTCAAAGTTGTAGTGGTTTGGTATACCACTTATTAAAATGCGGTGGTATTTCATTTAAGTTACACTATAAAAAAGAATTTGAAAGAGATAGTTTATATGTGACACCAAATAGCATATTCCGAATGATTTCAGATGCCAAGTTATCAGAATTAGTAAGGAGTCCAATCACGCGCACGTATGTCACACCTTTCATTTCTAATATAAAAGGGATAAATCTAGATTTGCTGCCTCAATCACCTCCATCACAACCATCGTCATCTCTACAACTTACATTGTCATCGCAAATAGGAATGAGCGTTTCCTTAGAAAGTTGGCCCCGCGCCTCTCTACAAAAACGAGCAGACGATTTTTGGCAGGCTAGAGATGATGTAAATTTGTTAGCTTACGAAATAGATCCTTCTCTAGCTGAACGATTATTTACCTCTGATGCGATATTTCCAGATTTAGGTTGGCAAGCATCTGCATTGCAGCAGAGAGCGTTTATGGCGCAACAGTCAGAAGCATCCAGACAATTTTTAGAAACCTTTCATTTCTATCAGATTGATGAGGAAAGTATTGCTGCTGGAGTAGCCGTACTTAGAACCATCGTGCAAAGAACTGCAGATGATGCAGCCGGAAACGAATTTGTATTACGTTTTTTAAATAGGTCTTGCGATTGGCTGTTAGAGCATGAACCTCCAGGTGAGAAAGCTGTTAGAGAAGAAAAAGAGCGAAAAATAGCGCTTGAAGAAACGGTAGAAGAGGAAAAACTTTCAGCATTATCACTCACGTTATTTAACATAGCTAAACAAACGACCATTAGCAGCGCAGAATTAGAAAAAGTTCAGGACCTTGTTAAAAGTGGCGCCGATTTATCTATTGTTGATGATAGTGCAGCATCTTGCGGTTGGAATGCGTTACATTGGGCTGTATATTTAGGGCATGAAAATATTGTATTCCATATAACAGAATACTTGCAGACATTACCATACAACGCGCGCAAACAACAAATTGATGCTCGTACTGCTGGACCCTATTTTGGCGGACTGCTTTTTTGCAATGGGCATCAAAGCGCATTACATATACTAACACAACAAGCAAAATACGATGATTCGAAAAAAACACGTATCGCCACTTTATTACTCAGAGCGGGTGCAGATCGCGATGCTTTAGATTATCACCGTAATCCAGCAATTGGGAATATACACATTAGCGAAGAGGAGATTCGTGTTGTTAGTCGTGTATTGAAAGCTTGAGCCCTATTAAAATTTTCATGAATTGGGTTTAGAACCCCTAATTTTTATATCCATCGTGAAATATAATACAATTGATAAACTAACGAACAAATAATAGTAACTACTTTATTATTTGTGCATAATTAAAACAGAAAAATAGGAGGAGAAAATGACTCTATCCATTGATGAAAGAATGATGCTTGCAGCTGAAAGCTGGTATAAAACCCAAACCATCCCATTTCCCAAAGAAAAAGTAGCACGACAAGTTTCTATTTATGCGCCTTTATTTGTTACATATATTAAGCATCCTCGTTATGCGCAATATTTTGCTGATACCACTTATCTCGATATGTTATTTGTCCAATGTGCAGTGGAGACGAGTGCTTTTGAAAAGATGAGAGAACAGAATGGCCCTGGAAAGGGGTTAATACAACTTACCTATCCGAAATATTTCCCATTGGTACAAGAAGCGCTTTTTAAGGTTGTGCCTGAAATTGTGGGAACAAAAGCTAATCCAAAATTGGATATTGTTAAAGATCATGATTTAGTTGCATCTAATCCAAGCATTAATGTTATTGCAACGTTAGAGTGTTTTACTCACAAAGATATGGTTTGTTGTAAAGTTACTTATGAAAAAGCAGAAAAGAAGGCCGGAAAAAAAGGCCCATCAATACGAGGGAGGAAAGCAGGTTTTGATGCTATTTCAAAAAAAGTAAATGGCTCAGCTATTCCTCCAGAAAGGACAGAGTATCGGTTTAAAGTTTATGATTTATATCAGCAAGGACTAGCTAAAACTAAAGCTGCTGTAGCACCCACACAACAAACAATGCCAGCGGAGGCAAGCACATCAAAAATCCAGGGATCAATCGCAACAGGTCCTGCCTCTAAAGCTGAACATTCTGCTTTATCTCAAGAGTCACAAAAATCTGATGATAGCCATCAAGTTGCTGGTGATGTTGGTAAAGCAGAAAAGTCTAAGCAGGCCTCGGGATCAGTTCCTTTACCTGAAATGCCAACTCCTGTTGTCAACCCAGAGGCGACAACTGATCGTATCTTTTCTTCTGCAATGGGTGCAATGGTCACTCAATTTACAACGAATTTCGGACAATCGTCACAAAATAGCCATCCAATAGCCATTCCTGTTTTTACTCCAGAAACACTCAGTCATTTAAGGCCGTCTGAAATTTCTCAGGAGCGATCGTTTGATTGGTCATCTATCCCATCATTATCGCCCGATGAAGATAGGGAAAGAGCTTGGCAAGCAGCAATGGAGGAGCATCATAATAGTAGCTTTTCGCACGAATTTACTTTTATTCCTGGAAAGGGACATTCTGCAGAAATTGGTGTTGAGTTTGGTGCTGGAACTCATGGATATACAAAAACTAATGTTGATCCTATACAAGCATATAAAGATGTTAAAGGGGCTATCAAATGGGTTAAACGTAAAATGGAATGGATCGTTACATTTAGTGATCGTAATAAAGCTTTTTTATCGGGAGATTTGGATAAGAGTCAACGCATCAACAATAAATTATTAGATCAAGGAAAAATTTCTCAACAAGAAAAAGATTTATTCGATGAACAAATTCGTTGTTGTCGCGGAGGTGATAAACATAGTTCCCGATTTATCGCTTTGCGATCAAAACAAGTCGACTATCAAATAGAGCATGCTTGGTTTAAAAAAGAATTGAAAAAAGAAAGACAAGAACTTCAGCAACGATTACCGAGAGCGATGGGAAATGAGCAAATGGCGTCTATTGTTGGGAATGGAGTTAGCGCCTCTCATATTGAACAAGTACGCCGACAAGCAGAAACAATGGCAACGGATCCGCGTTTTTCAATTCAAGATAGAGAAAGAGGGACTGCTGCGTTGCAGGCGTTGAGAACCCAAAATAGGGAGGCGTTAGAAGCCCTTGTCGTCAAACATGATTATGTACCCGCGATACTTTCATTTCATTATAAAGGATTATTCGAAGGGACACCTGATAGCCAAAATAACGTTGCTCAAGCACTAAAGGAAAAAAATATTCCTGAACTCATGCCAACGCTTTGCCTTATCCGAGGATCTAATTTCCAAGCTGCGACTAAAAATGATTTAGCGGAAAAAGAATTTTTGGAAGCATTGCATCATGATGGTCAAAATGAAAAAGCGCTATCAGGATTAGCTCATGTTTATCACGATGCAAAAAAATATCGAGAGCTATCAAAAGTATGTGATCAGCTGGCGCAACAACATCCTCATGTATCAGCA
>MGXI01000074.1:0-8627 GCA_001801315.1 Gammaproteobacteria bacterium GWF2_41_13
AATATCCCGGGGTTTTAAAGGGGCGGCGCCCCTTTTTTAATAATTTTATCGCCGCTTAAATTTATTTTTTTAAGACAGTTGCTACATACGAACATTGTTCCTCGCGGTAATTATCCAAAACTTAGGCCAATTTAGATGCGTTTACCCTGACTCTAGCGGTGATTTGACGCCAGAATTACGCTGGATGCTTTTGCGCACCGGGTGGTGTGATTTTAACGCCCCCCACCTGCGCTTGTTGCTGATTAGGTGGTAAATTAGGGATTTTGTAGTAACTGTCTATCTTTGAAGACGATAGTCCAGTCGGCACGGTCATGGGTTTAACACTAACACTGGATTGATACGTTTCCGAATTTAAAAAACAGCCGCTGATCAACATAAAAACAGCCAACATAAAAAGATGTATCATTTTTTTCATCAATCATAATCCTATTCTAATCAGCATACACTTCGCATTAAACACTCAATCTCAACAAATATTAAAAACCATTTCTTTATCAAGGCTGGATCATAGATTTTTTACATCTGATTTGCAATTAACCCACAACACATAATTAAAAAAAACATCTGTTTTCAAAAAATTAGCATTGTCAAAAAATAGATCTCTTATTATAATACCCATCAAATTTAAGGTTTTGGCCTTTGTTAGGTTATTGAAGCCAAAAGCTAAAATCATAAACTGACGATAACAATAAAGAATAGGTATCAATTATGAGTCATGCAAAAAAAATCGAGTTGGTTATTCATCCAACTGACGACCATACGTCTCCTCAGCCTTTGCGTCATAGCGTTCAAAAAGCGTTAGAGCATTTTTTTGAAAAATTAGGTTCGACCACTGTAAAAAATCTATATGAAACCGTGCTCACTGAAATTGAAGCGCCGCTCCTGCATGCTGTCCTCAAGCACACCAAAGACAATCAGTCAAAATCGGCTATTATACTGGGCTTAAGCCGCGGGACATTCAGAAAAAAGTTAAAACAGCATGGTTTTATTAAGTCACGAAAAAAATAATTTTCACATGAATTGTAACTATTTACCGCGATCTTGATGATGCGAAAACGTTCAGATCTTGGATGATTAGTGCGAAGGACGAAATTCGCGTGTAGGGGCATCCCTTATGAGCGCCCAACCTTGAAGATGCTCGTTATTTCTGGGCGACCACAAGAGTCGCCTCTGCGGTTTCGTTTTACAATTTAATTTTACCAATAGGAACCTCTGGCATATAGACATAAAGTTATTTCGTGCACGTTCCCTGCATTTGTTTGCTTGTGATTTTAATCGCGCCAGCAACCTTTTTGTGTAACTCCTCAAGCTGAGATCGTGACGATACAAGAACGTTCGGATTTTGGATGGTTTTTCGTCAAAAAGCGCCAAAATATGGACGCTCCTCCGAGCATGCTGAGCAGTTACCTTTTTGTTTACATTCGCCTAAAAATCATGGATAGTTTTGGCTTTAAAATTAGCGGGTATTCGATTCATCATGAACCAATTATTAACGCTTGAACAAAAAATTGATGGAAATCATGTCGCCTCTCTTTCCCCCGCGTTAAACAAAGCCCCTCCCCTCTCTGAGAATCTTCTGATTGCTTATAGCGGAAAACTATTACGCCTTATCCAGCAAACTAAGCGGGGGAAGCCACAGGAAGACACTCCCGGAAAATTTCAAAAACAAGCACTTCAAGCATTACACGCCTTTCGAGAAAAAACTGTCTCGACACACTATGATGCTAATACGCTGTTCGTCAGCCAATACGTACTCATGGCAACACTCGATGAAATGCTTGAAAAAATGATCCAAAAGTATCAGCTCGATTGGACAAGAACATCATTCACCCAAGATTTATCCTCAGAAGGATCCCCTGAAGAAAATTTTTTCACGATTCTAGAAAAAGCCAGCCAATCCCCTCAACAATTCATTGACCTACTTGAATTGATTTATCTCTGTTTAACGCTAGGTTTTGAAGGAAAATATCAACATCTCTCTGATGGGCATACCACCTTAAATGAAATCAAACATCGCACTTATCAGCTGATTCAAGCTTATCGAGGAGAATTTGATAAAAAACTATCTCCCGGTATTAAGCTCACCCCTTCATTAACCTGTAAAAAAACGATTCATCATCTCCCTTTTTGGGCTATCATTTTAATGGGGATTGTCTGTTTAATTGGGATCGATTTCTTATTTCGATATTTATTACAAATTTGCGGGGGCTCTATTGTACAGCAACTGCAAAAAATCACTCAAATAGGGTCGTGATATGATCTCTTGGTTAAAAAAGCATTTCAGCTTAAACCCAGAATTAAAACGATTTGTGCAACAACAACAAAATACGTTGGCTTTTTTAAAGAAAAAAAAATTTCTCGATCGCCCCTATTTTTTACTCATCGGCCCTCGTTACGCTGGCAAAACCAGTTTATTACGTACAGCCAACATAAAATTCTCTTTTGAAAAAAAAATAGAATCCGATGAACCACTCATGCCCACCAAAAACGTCGACTGGTCGGTTTCCTCGAATGCTATTTATTTAGATATGGCTGGTATATCAGCTGTCCCGCACAAACATTTCCTCACACAACAAACATTGTTGACAAAACTATTAAAAAAACGATTCCATAAAGCCCCTCATGGCATTATTTTAACCTTCAGTCTCGCCGATATTTGGCATATCTCTCGACACAAACAATTAGCGTCACTGACCCCATTAAAAAAACAATTAACCCTGTTAAGAAAAGTCTTCAAACAGGATATTCCGCTATTTCTGATTATTAATAAATGCGATCTGATCTCTGGTTTTCGAGAATTCTTTTCCACACTTTGTCGTGATGAACGATATCAAATCTGGGGCATCCCATTTCAGCAAACAAGTAGTTCACCTACCGAACAATTTATACCGGCTTTTCATTCGCTCAACAAACGACTGCAACAACAATTACTCCCTCGTCTTCAACAAGAATTAAATGGCGATCAACAGCTACTGATCAGTGAGTTCGCTCTCCAATTCCCGCTCTTAAGACAAAAAATTATGCCTCTATTAAATGAATTAGAGCCATTCAATCAATCATCCATGGCGGGCGTTTTTTTTACTTCGGCAATTCAAAAAGCAGCTATCCTGCCAACAGAAGCGGGTGCGCTGGACTATTCATTGGGCACCGCATTGATTCATGTGCAACAATCTTGCCGCAAAAGTTTTTTCGCCCATGATTTGTTATCACAGTGGATACTACAAAACACTTTTCCCGCCACGCAGAAATCGATGCCGCGTGATCATCAAGGTCTGTTAGCAATCGCGTTACGATTAGCGGTTATAGGCGTCATTGCGGGTAGTTTTGCGATATATTTAATTAATTTCCGAGAGCAAGTCCACACACTTAACCAACTACAATTAACGCTTGCGAACAATGCTTCCTCATGGCAAAGCCTGTCGCCCAACGCACCCCTGCAAGATCGCCTTAACGTATTGGCATCTATCAAAAAACTATTACTGGCCATTCCGACGAAGCGTTCGGGGCCTTTTGAGCTTTTATCCGGTCCTGATAAAGCCATTCAACATTTACAACAACAAACATTAGCAATATATCATCAACAAATTCAAGTGTTACTATGGCCATTTATCACGCAAGATTTCGTGACCACCCTAAACGATTCCGCTTCATCACCCACATTAGTGTATAAAACATTGAAAGCTTATCTTATGATTAGTCGGCTTGAAAAATACGATGCTAATTATTTAACCACCTTAACTCGGGAAATTTGGCGACTGCATTTGCTCGACGGTCAACGACAAGTTTTTCTCCCTTATTTGACCGATATTTTTGCACAACCGACTTTTATCGCGCCTGATCGTACCTTGATTAATCATATTCGCAGCCAATTATCTCAACTCCCCATCAACGATCTTGCGTATCTCATTTTCAATGATCAATTGGGCGCCAATCAAACCCTCTCTCTCAATCTAACACAAAACAAACAAATCACGACAGTCTTTGCCTTTCAAAACCCAGCCATGACAATTCCGGAAAAATATACCGCCATCGTACCCTCTGATCATATACAACAATTGGCCAATCAATCTGCCAAAGAGGCCACTGAAGGAAATGAAATTATCGGCAAAATAACCGCTCAGTCGACAGCCTCACTCTCATCTATTGCACAGGCTGTGATGACTCAATACTATGCTGACTATGCAAAAACGTGGCAGGATTTTTTAAATAACATCATGATTGCCCCTTTTTCTACGCCAGGCCAACTGAATCAAGCCTTAACTTTATTGGCAGGAGATCGATCATTATTGTTGCAGTTGCTCGCCATCATTCAACACAATGTGCCAACGGCTGCTTTAACGATCAATCCAGAATTAAAAACCATCAGTACACTCACGACAGATCATAGTATGGATAATACCATCGCGATTATTGAACAGCTTCGCCGTGATATGAACAATCAACTCAATTTAGACACTTCAGGAGCTGCTGCTTTTGACTTTGCAGCCAACCGCATTCGCAATCAGGGTTATCACGACACCATTTCTCAATTAGCGCATTTGTCTTCACAATACCCAGAGCCACTCAAAAGCTGGCTTTACACAATTGCAGCCAATACCTGGCAGGCCTCCTTGATGCAAACAAAAAATTATATTAGCCAACAATGGCAAGATGTCATCACCACCCCCTATCAAGCCCAATGCGCGAATCGATACCCCTTATATCCTACGGCAACGAATGATCTCAATTTAGATAGCTTTGACTATTTTTTTGCGCCTCATGGCTTATTAGATGATTTTTTTGAACATTACCTAAGCCCTTTTGTCGACACCACCAATCTTCCTTGGAAATTTAAAAACCTCGATGGTTACCAGCTCGGTTTTTCAGATGCAACATTGCAATTATTCCAAAAAATACACACGGTGCAGCAAGCCTTTTTCAAACGCAATGAAAATCATCCATCGGTGCCCTTTACCTTAAAGCCTGTTGCCTTTGAAGATAATGTGTCGAAAATAACTATCGCTTTAGGGGCACAACAATTTACTTTCAACAGTAATTCAACACCCACCTCCTTTACTTGGCCAGATGATACCAATACACAAACCGCACAAATCACCTTGGAAAATAAAAAAGGTCAACAAGAAATATTACAAAAAACGGGCACTTGGGCTTGGTTTAGACTGTTACAAGAATGCCATATTGTAACAACGGATGATCCGAAGACCTATCAGTTAGTCTTTGATAAGGGTGGACTTTCCGCGAGCATGACGCT
This sequence comes from Gammaproteobacteria bacterium GWF2_41_13, assembly GCA_001801315.1. Taxonomy (GTDB): domain Bacteria; phylum Pseudomonadota; class Gammaproteobacteria; order UBA12402; family UBA12402; genus UBA12402. Next base: position 5,252 of record MGXI01000074.1, read on the forward strand.
CAGTTTCAATGAGGCGAATAATCCATTTACCTTGGATTTCAGTCATTTAGTACTACCTAACACATTAGGTTGAACAACAAACCATAGCAAATAATTTACCGCGTTTCTTGATGAATTGGACGCAAAACTTTATTTCAACTGGCGGAGAGGGCGGGAGTCGAACCCGCGTGGAGGCTTTCGCCCCCCATCCGATTTCGAGTCGGCGCCGTTATGGCCACTTCGGTACCTCTCCTATTGAACTCAATCACGCAACATTACGTTTCTTTAAAGTGCGATACTCTCAAACCCGTCGCTAATAAGCAGCCGAAATAAATAATCATCGCGCCACTTAATAATATCGCCAAATGCAATCCCCGCCAAAACCAATGATGCTGGAACCAAACCGATAAATCACCCGATCCCCACCATAAAAATGACATCATTGCAATTGTCGCAATCACAAGGCGCATACCATAAAGCATCCACCCTGGTTGTGGCAAATAAATTTTTTGACGAAGCAACACAAATAATAATAATCCCGCATTCACAAAACCAGCAATCGATGTCGATAAGGCCAGTCCCGCATGCGCCAGCGGAAAAATCAAGATAGCATTACATGCAATATTCGTCAAAATTGCAATAATCGCAATTTTAACAGGCGTCTTAATGTTTTGTTTTGCATAAAACCCGGAGGCTAATATTTTAATCAACATAAATGCCTGTATGCCAACCGCAAAAGCCATGACACTGCGCTTTGCCATCAAAACGTCATATTGCGTAAATTGCCCATACTGAAACAAAGTCGCCACAACCGGGCCCGCTAAAGCAAGCACGCCTAGCGATGCGGGAATCCCGATTAAAATCAATATACGCAACGACCAATCGAGTGTCTTTGAATAAGCAATGGTGTCTTTATCCGTATGTTGCCTGGCAAGCTTCGGCAAAATCACGGTAGCAATCGCTACCGCAAAAACACCTAACGGAAGACCTGTGATGCGATCGGAATAAAACAGCCAAGATACACTCCCAACCTTTAAAAACGAAGCAAAAATATTATCGATAATAATGCTAATTTGCGATACAGAAACACCCACAATCGCTGGCACAACGAGCGTTAACACTTTGCGTACGCCGGGATCTTTAAATGAAATATGAGGTATCGGTAATAAGTGACGGCGCTGTAAAAAGGGTAATAAAAATAACAGCTGCACAATACCGCCAACAAACGTTCCCCACGCTAATGCATAAATCGGAATATGGAAATAAGGCGATAAAAACGCCATGCCAATCAAGGCGACATTTAATAAAACGGGGCTAAATGAAGGTGCGCCAAAATCATCATACGTATTTAAAATTGCCCCACACAATGCCGCAAGCGAGATAAACAACATATACGGCGTCGTGATGCGTAACATGTCAGACGCATACAAAAATCGATCGCCCGTATGCGCAAATCCGGGCGCAAACACACTCACGAGCCATGGCGAAGCAATCATAAAAAGTGCGGTAATCAGCAATAAAGAAACACCTAATGTCCCGGCCATGTCATTCAAAAATCGTTTGATCACGGTCATCTCTTGTGTTTGTCGATACTCCGACAAAACGGGTACAAATGCTTGTGAAAAAGCGCCTTCTGCAAATATTTTTCGCATCAAATTGGGAATGCGAAAGGCAATCAGAAACGCATCCATCCCCGCCATTGCGCCAAAAAAGTGAGCGAAAACAACGGTGCGCGCAAAACCAAGCACACGCGAAATGCCTGTATTTGCAATCACAATGCTAGTGGATCGAAATAAACTTTTTGCCATTTTTGCCATGAAAAACTCCATCGAATCAAAACGTCGCTACTATACCATGAGTTTCGCTATTGTTAGAAAAAGAAAATAGAGCGTTTTAGGGTCTGTAATAAACATTATGGGCACAACTAACCGAGATCGTGCTAATACCTGAGTTCGGGATAACGGAACCCGGGTTGCAATAAGAAATATCCGCATATTCCGGCAGGATAATCCAAATAACATTTGACCCTCTTTTGAACTATCCGTAAAATGCGCTCTCTTTTTTAAAAAAGGGCGATTAGCTCAGCGGTAGAGCACTGCCTTCACACGGCAGGGGTCAGTGGTTCGATCCCACTATCGCCCACCATCTTTTTGCGTAATCATTCAACGCTTTCTTAAGGAACGCCCCTATTTTGGCGCTTTTTGCAAAATCAGCGCTAAATCATACAGCAGATTTTTAGATTTTTTGGAGATTTCCGCAGTTAATTTAACGGCTTGTTTGATGGGTAATTCCGCCAATAAACAGTTTAATACTCGCGTCGTTTCTTCATCCATCACACGAGCTTCAATCACCGCCCCTTTCACTAAAACAACAAATTCTCCCTGTTGTTCCGATGGATTTTGACGTAATTTTTTCAATATATTTTCCACAGAATCACTGTATATCGTTTCAAAAAATTTCGTGAGCTCCCTGGCAACAACCACTTCTCGATCTTGCCCAAAAATCGTCTGCATATCATCGAGACACGCCAAAATACGATGTGGCGATTCATAAAAAATCATCGTGCGCGTTTCATGCTTTAAAACATTTAACTGCGCAAGTCTCGCTGATGATTTCGCCGACAAAAACCCTTCGAAAATAAAGCAATCTGTCGGCAAGCCTGAAACACTCAACGCCGCAATCGCTGCACAAGGTCCAGGAATCGGTATCGCATCGATAGCGAGTTTTTTAGCGGCATGTACCAATCGATATCCGGGGTCGCTAATTAAGGGCGTCCCTGCATCAGAAATAAGCGCAACAGAATGCCCTGACTGGATCAGCGTAATAATTTTTTCATGCCGTTCTTGCTCATTATAATCGTGCAAGGAAATCATTGGCGTTGAAATTTGGTAATGCGTCAATAGCTTTGCGCTATGACGCGTATCCTCGGCCGCAATAAAATCGACTGATTGTAATGTTTTGATCGCACGAAAGGACATATCATCCAAATGACCCAGTGGCGTTGCAACAATATACAATTTTCCCCGTAGAGTGCTCATATTATTTTCATCCTTCCAACACATCCGGCAAATCACGCAGATGGTCAATCCCGTAAATCTTAATCCCTTCAATGTCCAATTTTGTTTGCTGATTCGCTTTCGGGATAATCGCTGTTTTAAATCCGTGCTTCGCGGCTTCTTTGAGTCGATCCATGCCATTTTGAACAGGACGAATTTCGCCTGACAAACCGATTTCTCCGAATGCCACCCAATCGAGCGGTAATGGTTTGTTTTTCAGACTGGATATCACCGCCAACACAATTGGTAAATCAATCGCCGTCTCGACAATGCGCACACCGCCCACAACATTCACAAACACATCTTGATTATACGTAACAACACCCACATGACGATGCAAT
>MGXI01000074.1:8643-12837 GCA_001801315.1 Gammaproteobacteria bacterium GWF2_41_13
TCATCAAATGACTTTCATCGACAAGCGCTTGCACTTCAATTAATAACGGGCGTGTCCCTTCCCAAGTCACCATCACTAAACTACCAGCTGTTGACAACTCAGCACGTGATAAAAAGATTGCTGAAGGATTGGAAACTTCTTTCAGCCCTTTATCCATCATGGCGAAAATCCCGATCTCATTCATCGGGCCAAAACGATTTTTCACAGCGCGCAAAATACGGAATCGCTCACTGCGATCGCCCTCAAAATATAACACTGTATCAACGATATGTTCTAATACGCGAGGGCCCGCAATGTTTCCTTCCTTCGTCACATGTCCAATAATGAAAACAACCGTCTGCGTTTGTTTGGCAAACTGGACCAATCGTGCCGCGCATTCGCGTACTTGCCCGACTGCACCGGGCGCCGATTGTAATTCTCGAGTAAAAATCGTTTGGATTGAATCAACCACAACAACGCGCGGTTTTTCTGTTTCAGCAATTGATAAAATAGCTTCGAGCTGAATATCGGCCGCGACTTTCAGATGATCCATCGATAAATTTAAACGACTCGCCCGTAAGGCGATTTGCTGCAGTGATTCTTCAGCACTGACGTATAAAACCGAGTGTGATTGGCTCATCGTCGATAAGGCTTGAAGCAATAAAGTCGACTTACCTACACCCGGATCACCGCCAATAAGAACTACAGACCCCTGCACCAATCCGCCGCCCAATACGCGATCTAATTCATGGGAGCCCGTCGTGAATCGCGTTTCAGTTTGTTTTTGTACTGAAGCTAAAATGGTTGATTTTAATTCACTGGAAAGAGCATAAGTACGCTGATGAGATTTTTCCGGGACAAATTCTTCGACAATACTATTCCAAGCCTCACAAGCACTACATTTCCCAGACCACTTTATATGTTCTGCGCCACAACTATTACAAACATAAACCACTCTGGACTTATTCATCAATTAATCCCTCGCAAAAATCGCGCCACCTGAACACCTAAATATGACTCGGAATGAGTATATAGGATAGCGACTCAAATTGCAGGCGATAAATAATCTGAGAAAGGGAAATGCATCTAAAGTAACGTGAATTTTGGATAAGAAAATTAGATTTTAAATGAACTCGATCATTGTTCTGTGCAATGAATTCGTAGGGGCGACCCTTGTGGTCGCCCAAAAATCGTGGACATCTTTGAGATTGGGCACCCACGAGGAGTGCCCCTACGCACGAATATTGTTCTTCATATTAATTATCCAAAACTTACGTCAATGTAGATGCATTTACCATATAATCTGAGTTCGGGATAAAAAATTAATTATTTTTTTCTTTGCCGAGTAGCCACTCGCGCGTGACTTCAAGTTCTTTAGTAATTTGATCGAGGAGCGCATCGCTTGGCGGCATAATACCCGCCAAAATAGCGCGACTGGTAGACACAGGAATCTTAAACAGTCGAGCGAATTCATTGGCACGTTCCTGACTGTCGAAGGACATATCGATCGAATCGAGAAGACGATGCAAACGCTCAATGAAAATACTTTTGATCATAATTTGTTCCCCAAACTTTTAATCGAGGCAGTATAGCTTTTTTTTGAAAAGTCTCTAGTACTTTTTTTTGAAAAAAATTAGAAAACTCAGCGACTACTCACTGCGATCATGACAAATAAAAACGTTCAGATCATTTCGCGTCAAAACCCCAACTTTCGTCGGGGTATGTCTGACTAACACGAAATACCGTCACCCCTCACAAAACGCGAACCTAGAAAAACAAAAACTAGACTTCTGGCTCAACTTTGACTTTTAAGGAAACAACGACGTCACTATGTAATACAATATTCACATCATGTTCACCGATAGTATGAATCGGCCCTGAAGGTATATTAATTTCTCTTTTTTCAATCTGAATCCCTTTTGATTGAAGGGCGTCGGCAATTTCACGCACACCGATAGAACCAAATAATTTGCCTTCATCATGAATTTTTGCCGTAATCGTAATCGAAACCAAGGCTTCAAGCTGTTTAGAACGCTCTTGCGCGGCGACTAAATGCTCATGAGCTGCTTGTTCAAGTTCAGCTCGGCGCGATTCAAATTTTTCTCGATTTTTATCGGTCGCGGGAATTGCTTTCCCTTGAGGAATTAAATAATTGCGGCCATACCCAGGTTTGACTTCTACGATATCACCTAAATCACCCAATTGACGAATTTTCTCAAGTAAAATGACTTTCATGTTTTGCTCCTATTTTGACATCTTATACGAAAAATATTTTCTCAAATTTAAAAAACTATCTAACCATGCTGCTAATATAATCCCCAGCCAGCCCGCTGGGAAAACAATTGTGAAAACAATAAGCATGATATAAAACAAGTTTACCCACGCACGCCTATAAACGCTCAAATAACCATGAATCAAACTGATCCCTGCCACTGAAAAGATTAGCACGAAAACGGGCAAGGCATCTTTTAAAAAATGCGCATACGGATAAGGCAAAAAAGCAATCACTGCGAATACCATAAACAAAATAGACATAAAATAATCTAATTTTAAACTCAGCCATTCCAGTCTAAAAATGACAGGGCTGACTAATAAAAGTTGTAAATATCTCGCAATTAACAAATTAATGAATGCAAACAACAAAATCATCATCGCCTGCACACCCGTGGCATACTCCGAAAAAAGCGTTGCTAAGGCTTTAATCTGATCCCTATTAATTTTCAAAAAAGCCGCTTGCTTTGCCAACAACTGCCCAGTTTGTAACAATTCATCTGCCCACCACGCCGACAAATGGGGAAAAAATGTATGCAATAAAAAAATCGCCCCAACAAAAAATAGCGCAGCTATTTGAATCGTCCATTTAAGACTCGTCAGTCGCCTTAAAAGAGCAGCCAATCCAAAAACGCACAAAGAACCCAATAAAATGCTATCGATCAAAGGTTGCCAATACCCTAATCCTGCCAAAACAACATACGGTAATGACGACCACATCAATACCATCAGCCCTTCATAGAGCCCCTTTTGCAAAACAATAAAGGCAACAATAACAACGCTCACCCAATGAAAAAAGGGAATCATTGTAAATAGCAAGGCCAACAAGATAGCTTCTCGTCGACCTTTTAAAAGATACCTACTAAAATTAACCAGCCGCATGAGTAATTATCGGTGACTATCACAATAAGGCAAGAGCGCTAAAAAACGCGCTAACTTAATTGCATTAGCTAATTTTCGTTGATAAATAGCCTTTGTGCCCGTAATGCGACTCGGGACAATTTTCCCGGTCTCTGTAATAAATTTTTTCAACAATTCGATATCTTTATAATCGACATCTTCAATTTGATTAGCTGAAAAATAACATGTTTTCTTACGACGAAAATAAGCCATAAATTATACCTCCTCTCTTTCGCTTGGCGCTGACTGGTGGGACTCATGCCCCGTATCATTGTAACGATTATATCGTGATGATCCTTCACTGCGAGATCCAGTATACTTTTCAGTATTTTCTTTCAATAAAAAAGAAGGCTCTGTAATTGCTTTTTCTCGCTGCAATACAAGATGTCTTAAAATTGCATCATTAAAACGAAATGTATTTTCCAGTTCTTTTAATGCTTCTTGATTACACTCAATGTTCATTAACACATAATGTGCTTTATGAACTTTGTCGATGGAATAAGCTAATGGGCGGCGTCCCCAATTTTCCATACGGTGAACTTGCCCGCCTTGATTCTTGATGATGGCCGTATAGCGCTCAATCATAGCGGGCACTTGCTCGCTTTGATCAGGATGAACTAAAAAAACGATCTCATAATGTCTCATTCTATTCTCCTTTCGGGTTAATTAGCTTTCTTGGCTATTAAGAAGCGTCGTAAAGCAAGGATATATTCTTTAAAAGAAGGCGCGATTGTATGTGAGTTTATATTACTTGACAAGTTTTTTTACACAGTAGAAAATGACGCCCCTTATGGCTACGTAGCTCAGATGGTTAGAGCGTGGCACTCATAATGCCAAGGTCGGTGGTTCGATTCCACCCGTAGCTACCAGTGATTGCATTCACGCTGGCGTAGCTCAACGGTAGAGCAGCTGATTTGTAATCAGCAGGTTGCGGGTTCAAATCCCATCGCCAGCTCCAATTTTATCAAATGGTTATAATCGAAAATCGCGATCTCGCCATCGGCTTTTTATTTCGTGGTTCCTCTGGTGGTTCCCCTAAGCGTC
>MGXI01000075.1 GCA_001801315.1 Gammaproteobacteria bacterium GWF2_41_13
GTAGGATTTTAATAAGCGCGCTAATTCTCGGCCGGCTTCGGCGCGATCGTATAAAGTATCCATCAATACCTCCTGTATTCATAACTATTCAGCGTGCTCGCGAGAACGTTCTTATATTATTAAAATCGCGGTGAATAAGTTACCTATATCTGATAAATCTACGCTTGCTTGTCTTAAATTGCCAGCAATTTCCCGCGTCAAGTGCGCAAGAATTGCCCGATTTGCATGGTGCGGTACGTGAAGTGAGTTCACGACATAAGGAATAAATTCTATTGCCTTATTTTTTTATCAATTCGAGTGGCTGATTTTTAAATTAGTACTTATACTTATAGTGTAAAAGTAGAATGAGTAATGACCATTATGTTAGAGACACCATCGCGCGTAACGTTAACAGATCAAAATTTAGATCTTTTCACGCTATTTCCATTGTTAAGAACAAAGCAAGATTATGATCGAATGTATCAGGCGATTCGCCAGTACTGCGATGAGGGAGCGGCTGCACAAGTTACAGAAGCAGACTCACCTGATGAGGCAGCTAAAAAAAGGCAATCTGCGCAATGCCAAAAAGCATGGAAAATTATTGAAGCGAATATGGCTCAATGGGAAAACGCCATTTTAGGGGCTGATAAAGGTAACATTCAACGAGTTCCTTTTAAAAAAGCATTCACTGAAAATCCAGCAGGTAATACCCCAAAATTTTTCGAGAAAGAAGAACAGGATGCGAGCTTGCCTCCGGGATTGGAGAGAAAAAAGGCGTGGGAAGATCGGGAGATGGAATATAGTGACGTTTCCACTCGAATGCGTGTTTTTCCGGCAGGATATCGAGCTGACCACACGATTGCTTTTGCTGCCGATACTCACGGAGATGGGCCTTCCACAAAGGATGTTTTAATTGCCATGGGAATTTTGCAGGATGAGCAAAGTCCACTATCGCAATCGGATAAAAAATCGCATGTCGTTTTTGGTGGTGATATCGTCGATCGAGGCGATGCAGGCCCTTGTCCTTTAATCACTTTACTTGAAACCTGGTCACGCCCTAAAAATGTTGATCGTATGACGGTGGTTTGTGGAGATCATGAAGATATATCAGCAAAAAACGTATTGGATTCATTGATGAGGGTGGGTGATAACGATTTATTGAAGAAAAGATTGAGTTCCTTGCTACCTACTGCAGCATTGTTTCGAGGAGAAAAATGGAGTGGGCATATACTTTGTACGCATGGGTTGCCTGGTGGTGAGATGGGAAATGTTTTGGTTTTGCGACTACCGTTTCTTTGGGGGAGTACGCATGATAGAAGTATCGGGCTACTTGCAACAACACACGATAAATGTTTGGTAGCGGCTAGACGCCTTGGTATAAGCCAAATTTTTACTGGGCATGAACATATGAACTACCTTGCATGTTCTCAAGAAGTTACTCTTTAAGGCGCGATGGCAACGGGGCAAGAAAAAAGTACTGATTCTGCGTATTCAGGACGACAAGCGACGGTAATCATCGCTCCGCCTGGGGGTCAGGGTGAATTAGTTCTCTTATCCGATCTTCCAAGGCGGGTACAAGAAATCCAACAGCTTGTTGTTCAGCTGCCCGTAGGTATGATACCCGAAGAGCACTCCTCTGCTAAGGGGCGGTTGTTAGATCAGTTGTCTGTATTATTCAGGGAGTGTTTGATTCAAAGTGAGACTCTTTTATTCTGGGAAGGTGAAGTTAAGAGCGCTAGAAGTGTTGGAGAAGTTGAACAAGCTAAAAAACATAGGGATGATGCAAAAAAGGTACTGTCTTGTTCTTTAAATGCGATAACTGTTTTTATTCAACGTGCAGATTTTGCCAGTCTTGGTATAACGGAAATGGACATTACCGGTACATTTGATGTCGTCCAAGCTGGGGGGGGCGGTTTCTCCAAAAAAAGTACTTCCTCAGAGGAATCGAAGCCTCTTTTAGGAAAAGGTCGGCAAGTCTTGGGGAAGGCGGAAGCCCTTAAAATTTGTGATAAGTTATTAAAATTGCAGAAGCAGTTGATTAGTCCGAGGCGGTTGGGTTTTCGTCAAAGGATTATGGGGTGGGTGCGTAGACATACTTTGATGATAACTACCATTGCCATAGCTGCAGTTGCTGTTATGGCAGCGATGATGGTCGCGGGTGTTGTTTTTGCTCCAGTTTTAATTCCGCTTGGATTGGGAGTGGCGGCAGCTGGAATCGGGTTGGTTAACGCTGGTGTAGCGGAGGCAAGTGCTGCCGCAGGAGCAGTAATGGGTGCTGCACCTGTTGCTGCAGAGGCGGTTCGTTCTGTTGCTACAACAGCAGGGGTAACGGCAGTGAATACCGCTAAAATATTGGGCCAAACGGCATTAACCAAGACTTCCTCGGCGGTTACGACAGCAGCTCAAGTGGCGGGAGAAACTGCTGGTCAAGTGGTTACTGTTATTGAGAGTCATCCTGTGGCAGCTGGATTAATAGCCACAGGAGCATCGATAACGGGAGCATCGGTTGCGGGGGCGACAGCAGCAGCGGCAACAATATCTGCAGGAAAAGCGATACATGATTTTGTCGTGCAAAAAAAAGGAACCGATGCAGAGCGAAGGGGTGCAGAGAGGCCTGTGCCAACTGTATCCGCTTAATTGATTGAAAACAATTAGCTCCATTATTTAGGCAAATGAGATGGGCCAGGATGGGTTATCGTTATTGCGAGGCGTAGCCGAACTGGATCTTGTGGGATGACGACGTTCTGCCATTATGGATAGTTTTGTGCAGGGATGCACAAAACTATCCGGGATCCAGGCAGGTGTCATGGATGAGGGAAATAGGGATTTCTGGATCCCGCGGTCAAGTCGCGGGATGACGGAGAGTGATTATCGAAGACTTGTTCGGTGGAAGAAGGGGGCGCGGAAATGATAGATGACTGGATTGCTTCGGCGCTGCGCTCCTCGCAATGACGGAAGCTGAATTGGCTTCGGCTGCGTCTCACAGTGCACGAAGGGTTCATCCTTCATCGCGATGTTCCTCACAGCCCTCACAATGACAGATCGGCCTATTTTGTTATACGACTGGGGTATAAACGAGATTTAACTCTCTCGCCGCTTTGACGGCGTCCAATCGTTTGAGCGACGTTGTGTGTGGTGCTTTTTGGACGAGTTCTGGGTTTGTCATCGCCTCTTGTTTGATTTTCGCCATGGTGTCGATAAATTCATCCAGCGTTTCTTTCGTTTCTGTTTCAGTCGGTTCGATTAACATACATTCTGGTACGATCAGCGGAAAATAAACGGTGGGTGCATGATAGCCATAATCAAGTAGCCGTTTTGCGTAATCCATGGCCGTTACGTGATAAGCATCGGCTTGGTCTTTCATCGAAATAATAAATTCATGGCTGGCGCGTCGTTCGGGTAAGTCGATCTTAAACCCTAATTGTTCAAATCGTTTTTTCATGTAATTAGAATTGAGACAGGCGAATTCGGCGACGCGTGTCATGCCTTCTGCGCCGAGCAATCGCGTGTAGACATAGGCACGTAATAAAATGCCCGCATTACCCATGAATGCCGATAATTGCCCGATTGATTGCGTGGCGGTTTTATCGGTGACCCATCGGTAATCTTCGTCTACTTTTTCTACATAAGGGACAGGTAAAAAAGGCAATAATCGTTTGTTAACAGCAACAGGTCCAGCACCTGGGCCGCCACCGCCATGAGGCGTGCCAAAGGTTTTATGCAGATTGATGTGCATGACATCAAAATTCATATCGCCGGGTCGGACTTTACCTAAAATCGCATTTAAATTCGCGCCGTCATAATAGAGCAGGCCACCCGCGTTATGGACGATTTCAGCAACTTCTTTAATGCGTCGTTCGAACACACCTAACGTAGAAGGATTCGTTAACATAATCCCAGCGGTTTGCGGACCGACGGCTTTTTTTAAAGCATCTAAGTCAAGATCGCCACTTTCTAATGTTGGAATTTCTTTGATGGTATAACCGCACATGGAAGCAGAAGCGGGATTTGTGCCGTGGGCGGCGTCAGGAACGATAATTTCTGTTCGTCCGTCATCATGACGAGACTGGTGATACTGACGAATCATCGAAATACCGGCAAATTCTCCTTGTGCGCCCGCCATGGGAGTCAAAGAAACACCGGCCATGCCGGTGACCGCTTTCAAAATTTCTTGTAATTCAAAAAGGCAGGCTAAAAAACCTTGTCCATGCTCTTCAGATGATAAGGGGTGTCGATTTAAAAATCCCGGCAGAGAAGCGAGTTGATGCATGATATGCGGATTGTATTTCATCGTGCACGAGCCTAGCGGGTAAAAATGCGTATCGACTGAAAATAATTGTTTGGATAAATTAGTATAATGTCGAACAACTTGTAATTCGGACACTTCGGGTAAAAGCGGCTTAGTGGTGCGTAAAGAAGACTCAGGTAAATCAATGGCTCTATCCGAGAGAAAATCAACGGGCATTTGTGTAGGCGCAGAGCGATTGGGTTGGGATTGTTCAAAAATCAGTTCCGACATAATGTATTCCTCTTTAAGGTTACTTTTTAATCGCTTTATTTTTTAAGGCTTGTTTTAAGCATTCAATATATTTGTTGATATCTTCTTCCGTTTTGGTTTCAGTGCAACAAACGAGCAGCGCATTGTCCATGCCGGGATAAAACTCGCCGAGCGCTAAACCTGGTGCGATTTGATAGCAAGCCATTTCTTGAATGATAGGCTCGGCGGGTTGCGGCAATTGCAGCACAATTTCATGAAAATAATGGCCGTGAAATAAGACTTCCACGCCTTTTAATTTAGTCGCTTTTTCAGCGAGCAGCATGGTTTTTTGATGACTGGCTGCTGCAACGCGTTTTAATCCTTTTGGCCCGAGCAAACTTAAATAAATAGTTGCAGCAACGGCCATAAGGCCTTGATTGGAGCAAATATTTGAGGTTGCTTTGCTGCGGCGAATATGTTGTTCGCGCGCCTGTAAGGTTAAAATGTAACCGATCTTTCCGTCGGCGTCGGTTGTTTGGCCTACAATACGCCCAGGCATTTGGCGGATATACTCATTTTTGCAACATAAAAATCCGAGATAAGGCCCGCCCGAGGAAAGCGGAATGCCGAAAGGTTGTGCTTCACCACATGCAATATCGGCACCTTTTTCGCCCCAAAGGCCTGGTTCTTTTAAAAGCGCTAAGGTCATGGGATTAACAACGGCGATGGCGAGCGCTTGACGTTGATGCGCCCAATCGGTTAATGCATCGACATCGCCTAACAATCCAAAAAAGTTGGGTTGTGGAATGACGAGGGCGGCAAATTCTTGGTTGACGATTTTATCAATGGCCTCGACGGTAATGCGTCCTGTTTTTTCATCAAAAGGAATTTCAATGAGTTCGACCGATTGTTTACTGACGATGGCCTGAATCGCTTTGCGATACAAGGGGTTGAGTGTGGTGGGAATCACAACACGTTTTGATTGGCATTGTCGATTGCTGCGAATGGCCATTAAAATGGCTTCGGCAACTGCCGATGCGCCATCGTATAAAGAAGCGTTTGAGGCATCCATACCCGTTAAACTCGCCATCATCGTTTGATATTCGTACAGCAATTGCAATTCACCCTGGCTGGCTTCAGGCTGATAAGGGGTATAAGCGGTCATGTATTCAACGCGGCCAGCAATATCCCATACAGCGGCAGGAATGTGATGTTCATAAGCGCCCGCACCGATAAAACACAAAGTATTTTCATCTTGCTTAGCGCGATCTTTCATGAGTCGAGCAATTTGCATTTCATTTAATGCTTTGGGAATGGCGGGCAATTGATCAATCAATAACTCAGGCGGAATTTCATCGAATAATTCGTTTATGGATCGAATACCGATCGATTCTAACATCGCATGAACATCTTTTTCAGTATGCGGAATGAATGGCATAACTTATCCTCTCAAATTAAGATGATGACGAGATAGGGTCTAGTGCGTGTCAGCTTGTTCTACTGCGGTATAAGCAGCCGCATCGAGCAATTGTTCAAAATCAGCCGCTGAAGTAGCATCAAATTTAAATAACCAGCCCTCGTTGTAGGGATCGGCATTGACTAAATTGGGAGCCGTTGTGATTTTATCATTCACGGCTTTGACTTTTCCGGCCATAGGCATGTAAATATCTGATGCGGCTTTAACGGATTCAATGACGCAGCATTCTTTACCGGCGGCATAATCGTTACCCACTTTGGGGGCGTCGACAAACACGATATCGCCTAACAAACTTTGTGCGTGATCCGTGATACCTATGGTGAAGGATCCGTCATTTTCTTTGCGAACCCATTCGTGTGTTTTTGTATAACGTAAATTGCTTGGAATGTTACTCATGGTTTATTTTCTCCTGTTGATTTAATAGGGTTGAAAGACGGGCTTGCCATTACGCACAAAGGGTAATTTGACAAATTCGCCTTGTAATAATTTTCCGCGTGACTCAACGACGCAATGTTTACCGAGCACGCTTGCTTGAATGCGCGCAAAAGCAATCCCTTTTTCGAGCGTGGGAGAGAATGTGCCGCTCGTGATTTCGCCAACGTCCTGGCCATTGACCATGACTTTATCATGCGTGCGAGGAATGCCACGTTCAGTCAACAAAATGCCGACTAAAATACGTTTAACGCCTTCTGTTTGCTGCGTTTCTGAAATCTTTCTGCCGATAAACTGCCGGTCGAGTGGTTCCCAGGCAATGGTCCAGCCGATATTGGATTCCAGGGGAGTGACTGTTTCATCCATATCCTGACCGTATAAATTCATGCCCGCTTCTAAACGCAAGGTGTCACGTGCGCCCAAACCGCAAGGATGAACGCCCACTTTTAATAGCGCTTCAAAAAATGCAGGTGCTTGGTTTGCAGGTACGGTGATTTCCAGTCCATCTTCGCCGGTATAGCCTGTTCTTGCGATAAACCAATGATCGACGGGCAGTCCATTAAAAGGTTTGAGCTGATCAATCACAGCCATTTTTTCGGGGCTAACTACTTGTTTGACTTTTTCAATGGCGTGTGGGCCTTGTACCGCCAGCATTGCAAAACCTAGCCGTTCAGTCACAGTAACATGAAAAGATCGGGCTTGTTTTTGGAGCCAGGCTAAATCTTTTTCTCGTGTGGCGCTATTGACGACGAGGCGATAAAAATCATCGCGTAAATAATAAATAATCAAATCGTCGATGATACCGCCATCTTCGCTGAGCATGGCGGTATATAAGGCTTTACCGGTGTTTTTTAATTTATCAACGTTGTTAGGGACTAAGTGATGTAAGAAAGCGCGGGCATCTTTTCCTTCCACTTCGACGATAGTCATGTGAGAGACATCGAATACACCGGCATCTTTTCGAACACAATGGTGTTCTTCAATTTGTGAACCATAGTTTACAGGCATATCCCAGCCGTGAAAATCAACGACTTTCGCTCCTGCTTTGAGATGAGATTCATAAAGAGGCGTTCGATTACTCATGATTTAATACTCCTTACTACCAGATTGCGATTGCGAAGGATACGCTTATTTTAAAATCGGGGGAAGCTTTTTTGGATTGAGGGCGAGGCGGATAAAGAAAATGCGAAGCATTTTCCCGCCGAGCGACGCGCAGGGATGCGTGGCTGGGGAGATGCGTCAGGATGACAGTTCAGAATAGGATTGAGGATTGAGGATTGAGGAAGACAGACTACCTACCGTCATTGCGAGGAGCGTTAGCGACGAAGCAATCCAGAAAAAACCTGGATTGCTTCGTCGCTAACGCTCCTCGCAATGACGTAAGACTGGATTGCTTCGGGCGTACCTCGCAATGACGTAAGACTGTTTCCCGCTCGCAGCGCTCGCAGTCGCAGTGACGGCATGAAAAATGCGATCGCAATGCTACTTCGGCCCTCGCGCCTTGTTCATTTATCCGCTAAAATGAATTCACCATTCTCAAGGACAGTAAAACGTGTTTCAACTCATTTCTCATTTTCAGCCAGCGGGCGATCAATCCACCGCCATTGCAGGGTTGCAGGGCGGTCTTGAAAAGCAGTTATCCTATCAAACCTTATTAGGGGTTACCGGTTCAGGTAAAACATTCACGATGGCGCACGTCATTGCTACTTGCAATCGACCGACTTTGATTCTCGCGCCGAATAAAACATTGGCGGCGCAATTGTATGGTGAGATGAAAGACTTTTTTCCGAACAATGCCGTCGAATATTTCGTTTCGTATTACGATTATTATCAGCCGGAAGCGTATATGCCGACGACCGATACGTATATCGAAAAAGATTCATCGATTAACGAACACATCGAACAAATGCGATTATCGGCGACAAAATCGCTGTTAGAACGACCCGATGCGATTATCGTCGCGACGGTGTCGGCGATTTATGGGTTAGGCGATCCGCAATCGTATTTAAGCATGGTGTGTCATTTATCGCGCGGCGATAAATTAGATCAACGCGCGTTATTAAAGCGATTGGCGGAATTGCAATATACGCGCAACGATTTGGATTTACAGCGTGCCACGTATCGAGTTCATGGCGATAGTATTGATGTTTTCCCCGCAGAATCGCATAAAAATGCCATTCGGATTGAATTGTTTGATGAAGAAATTGAACAATTATCTCATTTTGATCC
>MGXI01000076.1 GCA_001801315.1 Gammaproteobacteria bacterium GWF2_41_13
CAATTTCAACCTTCATTTGGCCTATTTGCTGATACAGCTTTTCGGTCAAACGTTCGTCTTGGGTTTCTTTTTTGGTCCCCTCGACAAAGCCGTCCTTGATGTTCTCGAGCGCCTGCTGTTTCCATCGCGCTATTTGCGTCGAATGCACTTCGTATTTCGTCGAAATCTCATTGATCGTCAGCTCCCCTTTGATCGCCTCCAGCGCCACTCGGCTTTTAAATTCCGAACTAAATGCTCGTCTCTTTATGCTCATTTCGAACCCCCTGGTTTTACTCGTACATCTTACCTCTTTTTTATGTCTATCTCACTGGTCCGAATTTCGGGGGGAAGCATAACTGTTGCGCAAGCGTTTTTATATATTGTTCTAATTTATTATCTAATTCTTCAAAAAATCGTTTCTTTTGTTTATTGCCAAAAGAAATCAGGTCATTCATTGGGGTCTTTAAACCAAGAGTTGATCTTGCGACTGTAAGGTCGATGTCCTCCGAAAATCTATTAATCAATTGAAATACTTTTGAGAGCGAAGTTCCACCTTTAAAAACGAGGCTTTTTGCCCATTCTTTTTCTGAGAACAATTGGTTTAATACCCAAACAACCCAAAAATCCTTTTCGATAATGGTGGCTGAGGCGAAGCCAAGTTTTCTTGCCGCCTCTTCAAAATAGATAGGATCCAAAATTAAATCATTTGTGTTCATATGAAGAAATTTTATTTAAAAATGGGCGAGACCAGTCTGGTGCAAAGGAAGCTATTTGCCTAAGACTTTTTTGATCTTTGGCATCAACCTGTTTTGCGATCATATTAATTGTATCATCGTTTATAGTCTGTTTGCCTAAATAACGTATTGCCTGTAGAACGGCGCCTGCTTTTTCACCAGCCCCAGCCATTTTTTTAGGACAAGCATGTTTAAATTGTAAAACTTGATTTCCGACTTTTATTTGTCGTGATAAACCATCGGTATAATAAACTCGCTTAGCAGGAACTTGTGTGCTTATTCCAAATAAATGAGCCGCTTCAGCACCAGAAATTTGTAGTTTCTGATCTAATTTTTTAGCAATGGTTTTTGCGATGTCGTCAAGAGGAGGGGATATCGTGCCGATAGCCGGATGTTTTTGTGGGTAACAATAAACACCCCTAGTGACTCGAATAATCATGCCTTGAGTGACCAGTCTCGAAAGAGTTTTATCGACTAAATCACGAGAGGCGATATTTAAAAAATCTTTTGGAGAAAATACAGCGCCACGACCTAATTTTTTAATATGAGAGATCAGTTGTTTCGTTATAGACATTAGGCTCATGTTGCTCTCTGTATGTCAGAAAAATAATATATAATTTCTGACATTATAGCGTATGTCCATATAAATGCAAGATCCACTTTATTTCTAATTAAGCGATAGATGTGATTTTCCATTAACGTTAACATGCCAAGATATTTTTCCTTATAAATTTATAAAATATCATAATGTTATATTATTTATTTAATAAAATAGATTAAATTCATTTTTCTTCTTTTTTTCTGGTTTGCATGTGAGATCTTCAAGGAAGACAGTTTTTCTTAATAAAACCTTAATGTTTTTTCTTTATCATATATCTAGTTGATTTTTTATTTATAATTTTAAATGAAGGTTATCATGCCAAACAAAAAAACAATTTTAGCGAAGAATAAGAAAAGTTTAGATGGCCATCGGCTGGTTACTATTTATGCGGATGATTAAAATCAAGCATAATCAAATTTTAGTCACAGAGCAAATTTAGGATTCAGTTTTGATAAAACCGAGTTGTTCATTGGAGAAAAATTTATGCAAAGATTGTTTGTCGAAGATGAAGCTATAGCGGCATCAAGCAGATCAAGCCATGCGGGCAATACATCCTCTGAGTCCTTACCTCGAGATTATCCCCAATTTAGAAGAGCACCGGAGCCAACATTTCCACAGGTGGAGCTAACAGAGGAGCGCATCAAAAGTCTTGTAGACGAGGGATTAGATATACTAGGTAAAGTAGTATCTTCTGGAGTGGAGAAGTCAATAGACCGCATAAAACATGTTGTTCACTTTTACGAAAATTTACGAGAGGCAAAAATAGCAGGCGAAACGTACCCTTATACAGTAGCTCTTGTTGCAACAGCTGTAGATACCGCAAATGCTATTCCTATTGCGCTTATTCGTACTGCAGGAGAAGGTATTTCTACCGCAGGCTATAAATTACAACAGGCCGGTTCTCCTATGGATATGGACTCTGGTTTTGGGGCAGCAGATGCCCAAGCTTTAGGTGGTTTACTTCAAAGTTTCGTGGATCTAGATGAGGGTCTTGTTGAAAACATAAAATATTACCTGACCGCTTTTGCGCTTCATTTTCGTGATGATGTATCCAAATCGGCCCAAAGAGTATCCGACAGAATTTTATCGCCATTTTATTTTCTGCATGAGAATGGGAGGAAATTAGAAAGATATGCAAATGGTTTCGAACAATGGCCGAAAATCGCCCCAGATGTCATGCGGGCGATTAATGAAATGGAACAAAAATATTTTAATCCACTAGCAAGGATACCTGGATATCATTTCAAACCTCGTACTGAATTCGAATATAGGAGAGATCAAGCAGCATTAATGCGACTTGTAGGAAAAGTCCTGGAATCACCCATACAACTTTTTGAAAGTGCTGCAAGAGGTATAGGGCATGTGCGCGAATTCGTCGATCGAGACTTACTGAATATCCCCGCTACTGCATCGCAATTACATCACGATGGAAGAACCCCTTTTCATTTGTCTTCACCTTCGCTTATAAATGATAGAAGTAGCATTAGGATTGGCGATAGATTTACCGATGCGCATGTAGCAGAATATTCCGTTGAAGGACTACAGGAACAATCACAATTTTCTTCATCTAGTAGGATTAGTCATTATCCTATGTTATTTCAGCCAACCAAGCCGATTTCATTTGAAGAGGTAGTTGTTGGTAAAGATTTTCAACGTTTTTTGAAAACAACCCAACAAAATCCAACAGACAGCACATTGCCTTTTGCGCGACAAACTTTTTCTCCGGTGTATAAGCCTCAGTCAACTCATACGCATCCTATAACACAAACAGTAGCAGATGATTTTATTCCTTTTCTGCGCGATATACATATAGGTCCTGGCGCTGATGCAGGGGTGATTGGAATTTCTATGCAGGGTGATGGCAGTGGTGGCACGCTAGGAATAACTCCAAATGGAAAATTTGGGGTCGGAGTTTCTCATCAGTCTAGAGATTACTCTGTAGTGGCCGCTGTGACGACAGGCGGTTTAGCTCTTGGCTATAAAACAGGAGGGTTTGGTATTACTGTTAGTGTATCACCAGGCGGTTATGTAGGTGGGACAATTACATTAACGGAGTTGAGCACGGCATCTTTATTAACGTTAACTGGAACAGCGCTTGCCGGAGCAGCTTTAGGGTATGTTGCTTATAAAGGTTATCAGTACGTAACCAAAGAGCCTACTACGGAGGATATGTATAAAGCCTATTTGAAAAATGATCAAAGTTCTGCATGGGAGATTCGAGCATATATCCATCAAAACCCCAAGAGCACATTAAAAGACAAGGCGTACTGTGATGATATGATTGAGCGTTTGATTTGTGGGGACGAAAGAAAATTACATTATTGGCAAAAAATCAGAGATCAAAAAACATATGAATTAAAAAAATATGAATCGACTTTTTGGGGAGATATCTTTTCTGGGTTGCATGACCATCCATTATCTAGTGCTCCTCAGACGGAAGAAGTACGTTATAAAAAGCAACAAAACAGTCATGCGGCTGAGCAGCAAATAGAATTTATTCTACAAAATGAAGCAATAGCAAAAGCGGTTCAAGAAGCGACAAAAGATTATTCAGTGACGCCAGAATCTATCGGTGCATTTAGAGCGCAAATCGATCGATGGGAAAGATCTCATAACCCAAGCGAGCAGGCATTGGCCCAGGCAGGCAGGGGTGTTTTGAATAATACGCATGTTTGTCCTACGGCGATAAGTGCAGCGGTACATCAAGATTATAAGTTAATGGCGTGGTTATCCGTTCCTGAGTTTACCCAAGCGTATAAGGAAAAGAATTATGATCAAATGATCCAAGAAGGCAAAAAACTTTTGACTAAAAATCACATTGATCCATTAAAAGAAGATATTTCCTATGCTGTAGGTTGTGCGCTGGTTCAAAAAGGGCAGTATTCTGAAGCATCTGTCTATCTGCGAGATGTCGTTCGCATTAATCCGAACTACACTGAAGCGCATTTCATATTAGGGCGTGTTCAAACCAGAAATGAAGCAGGACCCGATGAGCGACGGGAGGGGTTGCAACACCTTGTCGAAGCAAAACGATTAAATTCTCAGGACCAAAGCGTCTATTCATTATTAATGCAAGAGCAATTTAAAGCGGGAAAGCTTGATGAGGCATTATGTACGGAAGAAGAATATAAAAAAAAGTTTCATGTAGATGGAATGAGTACAGAAGAAAAAAAAGTCTTTTCTGCGGATAGGACGGTGATGGGTTGGTATAGGGGAGTTATTCACGAGCAGCAACATAAATATAACGAAGCGGTCCAAGATTATACTGAAATGCTTTCTCATGATCCGAATAGCGTTAGTGCTCGTATTGCATTAGTTAGTCTTTATACGAGACAGGATTCAACTTCGGAAAATCGTAAAAGAGTAATCCCATTATGTGATGAAATTATAAAATTACAACCAGATAACAAGCAGGCCCATTTGTGTATTGCGCAAGAACGGTTACAGAGTGGAGATACTACGGGCGCGTTGAAGGTTATAGAAGCCTATAAAGAAAAATTTGGAATAGACAGTGATGTTGCTAAACTATCTGATGCCTCTATTGTGCAGCGATGTGCTGATAGATTAAAGCCGCCAACACGAGCCTCAGGATATGACACAATGCGTATAGGCATTGCATTAGGGCAAGCAGCAGTCAAAGGAGTAGAGGCGGTACAAGCTTATCGTGAAGCACAAGGATTGAGAGTGCAAAGGGAACAGGCAGAACGAACGTTACATGATGTAAGGCCTATTTATGGATTACCTGCGCCTCGTCAAGCAGTTGCTGAGCGAGGATTAAGGTTATTTGATCAACGAGGAGAAACTGCAGAACAACAAGCGGCGAGACATGCAAGAGAAGCCGATAGAGCAATGAGAGGATTGTTTTAAATTATAAAAATAATAGAGGAGAAAACAGACGATGTTTGGATTAATTGCTACAGTAGGATTGGGCCTTGCAGAAGGTGCAGTTGGTATGTATGGGTTATACCATAAACGAAAACAGGTTGAGGCCTATGCGAAAGAATTAGAAGAGACAGCACAAGGTATTAATGATCCGCATTTAAAACTGCAATTAATGCAAATGCTGCATGGAGCAAAAAGTCAGTCACCCACTACAGCAGATCATCTCGGTATTATTGTTCAAAGTGTCAATAGCGCAGTCAGATTAATTATTAATTATTATCAAGGACAAGCAGAGCAAGAAAGAATAAATTTGGGCCGTCTTGAGCATATGCGTGAAAAAATAAATTTATTACAAGAACAACAAGCAAAAGCTCATCAAGATGATGCAGGGATAGCACAATCGGGTGCGGAAAAACTATTGCAAGAAGATCGATATTTTGAAGCGATTTCTTTTTATGAAACGGCCGTACGTAACTTTGAGGCTAGCATTCAGACTGGCTCTACAACTCGCGATTCAGTTAAAAATAATTTTGCCGATAATTATTTACGAATGGGTGGTGCTTATCGGCAGTTAGGTATGCCAAAAAAAGCAATAGATTGCCTTACGGAAGCATTGAGATGGCGAGAGAATGATAGAAATATACAGGCTTTTTTAGGCATCGGTTATTTAGATCTTGGTCAATATGAAAAAGCGGCGAGTTATTTTCAAAAGTCATTTGATATAGGTAGGCAATCACATGTTGCCGTATATTTGCATTTCACAAAAGGGATGATAGAAAAACGCAGAGGGCAGGTGGAGGAAGCTAATCGATTATTTAGATTGGCTATTCAGATATTAGATCGAGAGGTGTTGCGTGTTGGACAGCTGGAGATTGGATGTCCTAATAAAGATTTTTATTTATTAAGAGCAGAAGCCTTTGCTCAAATTGTCGAAGCTGATATTCACGATCAAGCGCAATGTAAGGTGGAAGTTATTAATAGCTGTACCGAAGCATTGAGGTTAATCCCAAGAGAAATAAGGCATAGTGTCGAACGAGAAAAAATATTCACACTTCGAGCGCAAGCTTATGTGGCATTAGCGCAGTACCCTCAGGGAATTGAATCTCCACATCGTTTATTTGCTGGTGATGATATTGCAGAACATATTAGAAGACCTCGTCCGACAGGAAGAGCTAGAATGTTTTTTGCAAGAGATGGTATAGAAAGAGGAGAGGCGCCTAATCCACAACCTGTTCCAGCAGAACAAGCGCCTATCGGGCCAGAGGAAGATTCCGATGAGGAATTAGATATACCTCAAGATCCTGTTATTGCTGCACCGAGGGATCAAAGGATGCGCGGCTTTTATTCGCATGCGAGAATTATTGAAAAAGCAATTCAAGATGCTAATGTTGTTGTTGAACTAAATCCCTATTCGAAAGAGGCTTTAGGTATTTTGTTAAAATATAGCGACACTGTTCTCCGACAGATCCAGCAAATGAGTACAGAAGGACAGAGGCAGCAAAAGACAGCCATACATCAACAAAGGGTGGCAAGATTAAATTTAGATGATTATGAAATTGCTCGTCGTTTTGAACAAGTTGTGGTAGCGGGGAATGGAGAAGCAAGAATCGTTATCCGTGATTGTCGAAGAGCTGCTGGATATTATCAAATGGTAATAGACCCTTACTTAATAAATGATACACTTAATTCTCATCCTCGGCCTGTTCCCGAGATGATTTCATCAGTCGCCGCTAGGGTTATTCGTGCCTACGTTTGTGCCTATACAAAATCTGAACAAGAGGATTTAGGTTCTCATTTGTTGACGAAGTATTTATCTTTTTCATTTCATGAAATGCCAGGGGTAATGCAGCAATTATGTGGTATTGCAAACCTTAGAGAATGTCATGATGAATTGTTAATTTTAGGACAAAAGGCGGAAGAGAAAAACGATTTAAATTTGGCATTTACTTATCGTCGAGCCGCTGCTGATGGTGGAAATCTCGAAGCTGCTTTTATTACAGCAAGAATGCTTTATCATGGTGTTGGTCATACTAAAGATTTAGCTTTAGCGGTACAGTACGCTCGTGCAGCTACTGTCGACGATCAAGTTGCAGACCATAATGCAATTCGCGCAGCAGTAAACTATTGGTTAGGGTTAATACACAAGGTACGAGCTAGACGGGCAGAGCATCGCATAACGTTCGGCTTTCTATACGAACAAATAAATGATTATCCTGTTTTTTATTCTGGAGTTGTTTCTGCAGTAAGTTGTCCTAATTCCTACAACGGAAATTGTGAGATTTTTCTGGAACATATGCAATCAAGACAACAAGCATTAGATTATTTTAAAGCAGCGGCACAACTTGGGCATAGCGGAGCCGCTTATGAGTATTCTTTATTAATCACAGGGAAAGATATTTTCGCTCAAAAAGTATTGCTTAAAGCAATAGGGCCGCGAAGAAATTGGGTATCTAGAAGTATTTGGGGAGAGATAGGGTTAACACCAGAGCAACAGGCTTCAGATAGATTACGAGAGAGATTTGCAGGCGGATTGATACAACAAGAAACTATTTTTTCTCAACAAGCCAGTGCTGCGCATATTTCTACTTCGGAAGCTGATGATGAATCTATAAGTTGGCTGACTACGGCTTCGATCGGGTTACCTGGAATCAGGATAGGCTTTAACCCGCGATAGGGAGTCGAGAAAGTTTATTCTTGTATAGCCGGTTGCTTGGCAGCATATAAATTTCGTTTGAAAATATGAATTTTGCTCAGGCAAAAATAGGCTTAATTTACGAGCATTTATGGATTTCGTGTGGAATAAGAGCCAGAGGGACATCATAGGAAATTTTGCGGGGGATGGGTCCAACTCCATCAACGAGGAGAAACTGCAGAACAACAAGCGGCAGATAGATTGCGAGAGCAATCTCTTCTTAGCATCGTAACACAGGAAGATGCTTTTGCTAGACAAGCGCAAATAGCTCATGTTAATAGTTCAGAAGCCGATGATATAGAGGTAGGCGCCCTAGAATCGATAGGACTAAACCACCTTAGCGTTTTTGGAATGAAGTTATGGTAACTATTCATCCCCTTTAAATTAATTTCACCGCCCCGATAAGTTTTCTTACAGGAATTAAAGCGAAAATTAACGCAAAAAATCTTAAGATTTTATTGACAATAACAAGGGATTTTAATAAATTATTTCTGCCTATCGTTCGATCCGAATTTTCTTGTTTTCATTTCTGAATCGCTAATTCGGTCAATTTTTTTCATCATTTCTAAAGCATTTCTTTGCTCAAGGTATTTCACCTTATCTCGTTTAATTTCATTTCAAATCAAAAAACAAAAATAATAGAGGTTATTATGCCTATACGTATTTCTAAAGAAAGCGTTTGTCGTGCGCT
>MGXI01000077.1 GCA_001801315.1 Gammaproteobacteria bacterium GWF2_41_13
CGCGCGAAAGAATCCTCTTGATGACGGATTTAATTAAAGCAGAATTGAAAGAACGATTGGAAATATTACGGTCGCAAAATAAATTGGTCGAAGCGCAACGTCTCGAACAACGGACGCAATTTGATTTAGAAATGATGCTGCAAATTGGCTATTGTTCCGGCATTGAAAATTATTCGCGTTATTTATCAGGGCGTAATCCCGGCGAGCCACCGCCGACATTATTTGATTATTTACCGAAAAATGCCTTGTTATTTGTCGATGAATCGCATGTCACCATTCCGCAACTCAATGGGATGTATCGCGGTGACCGTGCCCGTAAAGAAACATTGGTGGAATATGGGTTTCGGTTACCGTCGGCATTGGATAATCGTCCATTGCGATTTGATGAGTTTCTTGCGCGTGCGCCGCAGATGATTTTTGTCTCGGCAACACCCAGCTTATTCGAATCGGAATACAGTCAAAATCTGGTTGAACAAGTGGTGCGGCCGACAGGGTTGCTCGATCCGGTGATCGAGGTGAGACCCGTGAAAAGTCAAGTTGATGATCTTTTATCAGAAATTAATTTGCGGGTTTCAGCGGCTGAACGAGTATTGGTGACGACGCTGACCAAGCGCATGGCGGAAGATTTAACCGATTATTTAGCCGAGCATGGGATTAAAGTGCGCTATTTACATTCGGATATCGGCACGGTCGAGCGCATTGAAATTTTGCGTGATTTGCGATTAGGACAGTTCGACGTACTGGTTGGGATTAACCTATTGCGCGAAGGCTTGGATATTCCGGAAGTGTCGCTCGTGGCTATTTTAGATGCGGATAAAGAAGGTTTTTTACGATCTGATCGATCGCTGATTCAAACCATCGGTCGCGCGGCGAGAAATGTGCATGGGAAAGCGATTTTGTATGCTGATGTCATGACCGGTTCAATGAAGCGAGCAATCGGCGAAACGAATCGTCGTCGAAAAAAGCAAGAGGCGTATAACAAAAAAATGGGGATTACACCGGAAACCATCAAAACCGCCGTGAAAGATATTTTACAAGGCGTTTATTCTTCAGCTGAGAAAGAAAAGATGAGTGTGCGAGAATCGCAAGCCATTTATGCTGCGCTGACGCCCGATGCGTTGAATAAACGCATCAAACAGCTCGAGAAATCGATGTATGAACATGCGCGAAATTTAGAGTTTGAAAAAGCCGCAGCGGCGAGAGATGAAATTCAGACGTTGAAAGAGCAAGTGTGGTTGAAATGAAATATACTCGTCACGAATCGTATTTTGGTTTTCCTTCATGTTTGTCATTGTGACCGCGGGCGTAGCGTGGCGAGAAGCCGAAGCAGCCTTTCGTCATTGCGAGGAGCGTTGGCGACGAAGCAGAAAAAACTGCATCGGCTACGCCTCGCAGCATTTAATCTACCCCCCCCATCTAAAAGAATTGGCTCTATGTTGTTTTGAGTGGGTAACAAAATAAATCATTCTGCGCCCCTCATTGTGTTTTGGATTCCAGTAAAACCACGAACGTCATCCCGCGGGATCCAGCAAACAACTCTCACAGAATATTGTCATACAAGTCATTCCAATCAAAATGGGATCTTTCAATTAATTTTTAATTTCTATTCCCGCCGCCACTCCTTTAATCGTTTTTCTCTATGTATTGTGCTTTCTGCATTGTCATGTTGCTCAAAATATACAAGTTTTTTTATTCCATATTTTTTTGTAAACCCATCCGCCAAGTCATTTTTATGTTGCCAAATACGTTTTATTAAGTCGGAGGTAACGCCGACATATAAGGCTCCATTCTTTTTATTTAGCCAGAATGTATACGCAAAAATTTTTACTCGTACTGCTCCTGGATCCCGCGGTCAAGCCGCGGGATGACGGCCTTACCCACTCAAAACAACATAGAACCAAAGAATTTTGTCAATAAAATTTTTCATCCATAGACCCTGTGCTTTCGCCAACCTTGACAACAATAGAAATTTTATAATACGCTTTCTCATATCTTATCGTGATTTCCAATTCTGTTTTTTCTGCATGCGTTCTTAAATCAAAAAATTCACCTTAACTCGTAGGACATATCAGGCTTTGTCTTGCGGCATTCAATTCAATCATCAGTTCAAAATTTTTCATCGAGGTAAAGTTATGCCCAGGCATATTTCCAAAGCAACTGTACAGGAAGCTATTTCGTATTACGATCAACATAAAGGCTTTTTGAAGCGGATTAAATTACGTAAAGATGCGTTATCGATACAAGCCATGAAATCATTAGCGGCACAGATCGAGCATGCGGTATTAACCGATGAAGAAGTCTTTAAATTAGTGCAATGCTTTTATGATCATCCGACGCGAGAAAGCCATGAATCGCATAAGGCTTTTCAGCTTATTTTCGATGGGAGAGAAAAGTCGGTTGTTCGTATTTTGACGCTTTTCAAAAGAAATAATCTTGAATTCAACGAATCAATTTGGTGGACATTGATCAAAGTAATAGATCAAGTCAATTTAAATTCACCGGATCGGTTTCTATTGGCGCGGTGTTTTTATGATTATTCACCGATGAAAGACGATGAATTTTATCGGTTTTTTGAGGAGATTTTAGGTCGTACACTGATTCAAAATTTGGTTCGTCTACATGAGTTAAGTGGCGGGCAACCGCTGACAGAAGACCTTTTTCATCAAACCAATGATGCAATGGTTTCTGTGCTGGATTTTTTGCAAAAAATGCAATGCATGGATTTTCGTGAGGCGTTGATTAGTCAGTATGCGGAATGCTGTTATGAGGATATTGTCAGCCACATGGTCGTGGACTTATCTTTCATTGCGTCGTTATTGCATGGTATGCAAGAAAAGCAAATCGCGACGCGAGCTATCGTCAAAACGATAATTGAATCTCCCAGTTCTGCTGCGTTGCTGAAAACATTACTCGACAGTGATCGATTAACTGAATCTGTTGTTCAAAAAGTAAGCGCCAATTCGGCGGATGAAAATGTGCTACTGCATCGGGTTTTTTATCAACTAAAAAACAGGCTCGTTTGGATTCGTTTGGAAGATCGCCATGATGTGGTACAACTGATGAATTTATCGAAAGAAAAGTTGATGGATCTCGAAAAGTTGCTGAGTGTTCTTGAAGGTTGCCGTTTAGATTTTACGCTGACATGGACTGAGTTGTACGAAATCGTCAACAGTGAGGAATTACCTACTTTTATTCAGGCGATTCAACAGGGGCGTTTTCCGCGATTGACGCAAGAAATTTTTGATTCGATAAAAACTTATCCAAGGCTATCGGTTATCGCGACCATGATTTTAAATCACTTGAACGTACCGGAAGAAGAGGTCGTTATTTTTTACCCTGTGTTGGTAGAATGTCTGTATTTATGGCGTGCGGATTTACAGCCCAACCAAGCGGTGAGTAGCGCGTTTTTGGTATCGCCACAAGGTCAGCTATTTCAGTTCATTATGACGCTTTATCGAACTTGGGTAAATTATCAAACGGAATTATCGAAAGATTTGCCACCCGATTGGAAAAATGCGAGCCAAAAAACGGCTAAAGAGCAAGCAACAGAATTAAAATATCAGGTCGTTGGATGTTTGTTAGCAGCGTTGCAGAGCGGCTCGATGACAGAGCGTTTGAATCGATTCAATACCGCTTTAACGGCGAATGAAAAAGTGCTTGATGTGCACCGAGATAAAAGCGCGGCCAAACGTTATTTGATTACGCGCAATATATTGCTAGGTATCGCCACGCTCGGCATTTTACCGTTGATTTGTTGGCGGAAGAAAATTCAATGGTTTTTTACTTATAAACCGACGGTGGGCAAACAAATGCTAGTTAAAAGTCAAAAAGAGGTGAGCCAAATCTTGGTACGTCAATTGCCTGGTCTGAGACAAACCGCAGCGGGCTAATTTTTTTTATTGCTGAGTGCCTAATTTCCATTTCGACCCATCTAACGATGAAGATAAGTGGATGAAAGAATAGCGCTTAATTAAAGTAAATTCGTGTAGCGATTGGTTGAGCGAGCGTCTATACTTTGTTTAAGTAAGCTAAAAAAGGTTGATGGTTATGCCGTTACAAATTCGAAGAAATAGTGTTCCTGATACTTTGAGTAAAACATTAAAGTTTACAGGGAGAGAAGATTTTTTATCTCCCGAAGAGGTTAGCCAGCTTGCAGATTATTACTGGAGAAAAAGGGCGTTCCTAGATGAGGAGGGAGAGCGTTTTTATCAAGATCTTTTTAGAGAGGATCCATTGATTCTTGGAGTAATTCAATTCCTAGATTTGCGTGGTGTCACTTTTAATCAAGTACTGTTTGAAGAGATTACTTCCTTCTCTCAACAGCATCAATTGCAGCGTTATTTCGAAAGATTGAAACCGTTTGCAGAGGCCCTGATCAAGGATTCAGGGGTTTGTGCGGCAATTCAACGTTTAAATCAATGGAGAGTTGCTTTTAATCTAGCGATATTTGACCAGATCGTTTTACTTTCTCAGCAGAATCAATTGGGGCTTTGGTTAGAGGTATTGAACTTGTTGAAGAATGCCCAGATCGTTTTAAATCAGAAGACTTTTGAAAGACTTGCCTTCTATATACAACATCAACAA
Source organism: Gammaproteobacteria bacterium GWF2_41_13 (assembly GCA_001801315.1). Taxonomy (GTDB): domain Bacteria; phylum Pseudomonadota; class Gammaproteobacteria; order UBA12402; family UBA12402; genus UBA12402. The sequence continues at coordinate 4,585 of MGXI01000077.1, forward strand.
TTGCGAAATCTTTTTGAACGACTGACGCATTCAAGCTCAGATAAACATAAAATTATTTTCAGAGAGATAGCGGTTAAAATAATTTGTGATGATGAACGCATACCTATTGAACAGCTTCAACGGTGGCTGCCTATAGATGTGGTTTGTGGTGGAATCAAACACAAAAGGGAATCAGGCTATCCGCTTGAGGCTCGTTTGGAAGAACGGAAAAGGAGTGAACTTGAAGTTGAATTATCAAAACGATCATCACCAGTTCAAGATTCAGATTCAGAAAAAAATATTCTATATGTTTTTAAAAAATTAAGAGCAGCTGGGATTAAGGCGCCCTCTGTTTATTTCAGTTTATGCGATTATAACATTGACTTTGGAAGGCTTGTCGAAGTTTTGGCTATTTTAGATAGGCGCCATATTTTAGATTTAAAATCTAGCAATGTAGATAGAAAGGTTGCCGATCAATTTTATGTTCGAATGCTTGCTGGAAAAAAGATTGATTTTGCACGCTATGGTGTAACAACATCTCTTGCGGCGCAAATAGAAAAAGCGTTCCAAGGAAGTGCTTCGCCCGACGAATTTTGGGATAATTTACAGCTCCCATTGCGGGAAATCTATCGGCGAGTGCTGGATGTGGCCAGACAAGGTCAGCTCTTTCAACTTTTACCTATTCTTGAGGATCCCAATCCACAGGTAAATATTCAACAGGTTATACAAAATTATTGTGGGGAAGAATATTGTGATCCGGTTCAACCGTGTCCCGCTGAAAAGCCAATTGCGGCCGTAATCGATCCTAGACTGAAAGGCGGCAATCCGTGGCTGGATAGATTAAATCGCCTTTTTCCTCTACCTGCCAGCATTGACGAAGCAACGGGGCAAATGGCTCGACGTCAGGAAATGGAGCGCTCAATGGTCGAGAGTGAGAGACGTAAAAACCAAGATTCTCTTGAGGTAGAGGTTTTTTATTCTAGACATTCTACTATTTCTTTGAGTTTAGATAAACGCATTAAAGATATGCTACTCCAAAATCCAGGAATGATTCCGCGAATTATTGAAAACCCCAGGGCTTTAGCTCTTGTAGATGCTTTATCAGTTGCGCCTGCCTACCCAGATGAAAGCACTATTCAACGAATATTTTCTTTTCCTAGAGAAGAAATAGATCGTTTTTACGGTATTGTCGCGATGCAAAAAAGCGGTGAATTGGCCGAGCGAAGAAGGTTATTAACCTTATTGAGGTTGTCTGGATCTTGGACTTCTTCCTCATTTGTAGCACAACGATCCCAGTTAAACGTATTACGAGGGGTATACTTAGATAAACAGTGTGAAATAATATTAAAAAAACAAGAGTTACAGCATCTTCAATTAACAAGAAAAGGGTACCAGGAACAGAGATCTCAAGGGTTCGGTGGTATGGTGGAAACGGCTGATACTACTGCTTCGATAAAAGAAAAAATCGATCAGCAGGTATTAAATCGTTTAGAAGATGAATTACGAGCTATTCAGTTAAGATTAACTGCGTTGAAATTACATTTCGGAATTAGTTTAGAACAAGAATGTCAGGCGGAAAGATGTTTTTCACTGCAGTGGTTAGATTCGCAGGCATTGAAATTCGAGGCTGAGCTGAGTTCAGCCTATGATATTTTGAGAGAATATGAAAACGAGAAAAAGGAAAAGACCGATATTTTTTTAAGTGAATTAAAAAAGATGGGATTCAAAGTGCCACTGACAGAGGATCAAATCAAGAAGGTAACGAGAGCTAAGTTCCTAGCGCAGTTACAGGGGCTTGAATTAGGGAAGGACCAAAGCCCTATTGATCAAACAGTTTTGCGGGTAATAACGGCAGAATTGACTAAGCTATTGGCTACGGCAGGGTTGACGGCAGCGCAATATGCTGATCAATTACGATCTGCTGGTGTAACCGATGAAGAGTTGGCGGATGCATCCATTAGTAGTGAAGAGATAGTCAGGGTTGTGGGGCAACAGTCGTCAATCGAATTTTATAGTTTATTATTGCAGCAAAATCGTTCGTCCCCCATATCTGTTTTTTTTGATCAGTTAAGACTTTTTGGGATAAGATCTGTATGTCACATTGAAACAGTCGTCGCACATCCGAGTCTTATGCCTATTGTGATAGAAACCATGAATAAAAAAGTGCCTAGCGAACAAAGAGAAGCTTTATTGCCCGTTTTAGTTGAATTTGTTGTGCGTTGGTTTCGCGCTGGATCGCTTATTCCGACAGGTAAAAAGGATGTAAAAGCTTTTTTACAGTCAAAACATGGGGAAGCTTTTTTAGCTTATGCTCATCTTGAAGCACTCTGGAAAAAATTTGCAGAGCAGCAAGAAAAGAAAATGGGTAGTCGAAGCACAACCGCCGACATAGCTAGCCGCCTACCAACAGTAGCACATAACTTAGCAACGCAGTTGAGAGAAGGCCCGGTTTTTCAAGAAAGAATGGATCGGTATAATGAAAAATTACAGGCTTCTCAGAGAGAAGGTGTTCTGAGTGTGAGGGGAGATCCTGATGTAGCAAAGATTTTAAGTGAAGAAATGGATGCTCGTCGAGCTATAGCACAGGCATTTAGATAAATATTCAGCGATGGATTAAGGCATTTCATTGTATGGATTCTTGTAGCCAAGCTTTTTAAGCACTTTAATTTCTGCTTTTTCCATCCGTTCGGCTTCTGTTGCATTGAGTTCATGATCAAATCCCATTAAATGCAAACAGCCATGGACGACGATGTGTGCGAAGCGTTCGATCGGGCGTAAATTAAATTGCTTGGCTTCTTGTTGAATCACTAAGGGGCAGAGTACAACATCACCCGCAAGATTTTTGCCTTCCTCATAAATAAATGTCAGCACATTTGTCGGGCCTGAGTTTTTTCGATAGTGTTGATTGAGTTCGGCCATTTTTGGTGTGCTGATAATCTGTATACCGATATCGGCAGATCTAATGCGATGTATGGTCAGTGCGGTTTGAATCCATTTTTTAAGCGTTTTTTGAGAAGGGATGCTTTTCGCTTTGCTTGTTATTTGAATATCAATGTGAATCGCAGATAAGGATTCAGGATTGAGAGTTGGGGCTCTCAGGAATGAACATCGGTGTGCGATGGTTTTATTTGTATGAATCATTGCTCTTTCTTTCTTTTTTCTAATGACGAAATAAGTCCACTCAACATCTTGCCAATTTCTCAAGTTTTTACACGATCATTGCGAGGTGCAGCCGAGGCGTCAGGACTGGATTGCTCCTCGCAATGACGAGAATCCACCCTCCGTCATCCCCGCGCCCCGTGTCTCGTCATCCCGCGACTGTGGGCGCAGAGAGTCAAAGAGGTTTTTTATTTGCCTCATACGCTTCCACAATTTTTTGTACAAGTGGATGGCGAATCACATCTTTCGAATTGAAAAACGTAAAATGAATGCCATCGACATTTTTCAGTAAATGGATCGCTTCTAATAGCCCCGATTTTTTATTCATCGCCAAATCAATTTGTGTAATATCACCGGTAATGACCGCTGTCGAACCAAATCCCATACGGGTCAAAAACATTTTCATTTGTTCTTCGGTCGTATTTTGACTTTCGTCTAAAATAATAAACGCATCATTCAATGTGCGGCCGCGCATAAAAGCGAGTGGTGCGATTTCAATGGCATGGCGTGCAATTAATTTTTCAACGCGCTCAAGCCCGAGCATTTCATAAAGGGCATCATAAAGCGGACGCAAATAAGGATCGACTTTTTGCGCCATATCGCCGGGTAAAAACCCCAATCGTTCACCCGCTTCAACTGCCGGACGGACTAAAATAATGCGCCGTACTGTTTCGCGTTCGAGTGCATCAACGGCACACGCGACAGCTAAATAGGTTTTACCGGTGCCTGCCGGGCCGATACCA